>DJTQ01000280.1 GCA_002439285.1 Paenibacillaceae bacterium UBA6304 | reverse complement strand
GCTCGATATCCTTTTGTGTTCCTACGAGAATGCCGCCGTCAATCCGCTTTTGCAAGAACGCCTGCTTGATCTTCTGAAAATCGCCGGGCGAGTAAACGGTATGAATGAGTACATAAAACCCGCGGGCATTCGCCGTATCGACGACAAGATCGACGATCGGGGCAAAGTAGCTGTTTTGGTAAATGCGGCTCGCGTTTTCCTTCTCGTTCATACTGATGGCGAACAGCCCGATCGTATCGGTCCGCTTGCCGGCCAGCGCTCTGGCAAAGCTGTTGGGCTCGTATTGGTACTGCTCGATAACCTGCAGAACCTTGGCCCGGGTCGCTTCGGGAACGTTGGAATAATTGTTGATGACTCGAGATACCGTACTGCGGGATACCCCGGCCAACTTGGCAATATCTTCGCTGCGCATAAGGTTCCCCTCTTTCTTATAAACGCGCGTTTATAATCCTATTGTAGTAGATGTTCACTCGTAAATCAATTCCTTATTTTTGATGTTCTCAGCTCCAAAAGAAAAATCCCGGCACCTCAGGAGGCGCCGGGATAACCGGTGGATATTAGGGATTTACTCCGTAGTACTGGTGTTACCCGCTTCCAAATACCGTTCGATAAAATGAATCGCTTTGTCTTTATTCTTCGATCCGATCCGAACCGTAACGATCATATCCTGCATGGCTAACGGCAACTGCTTGGCAAGCGTGCTGTCGGTGACCTTGATGCCGTAAATATGGTCCTCGGTTTCTTCTTCGGCGCGTCCTTTCATGAGGTTGGAATCTGTAAGCAGCGGTTTAAGCACACCGTTTGCTTCCGTGTCAAGTTGCTCCAGAACACCGCCACCGCCCAGCCAATTGAAAGAATTCTCATCCAAGATGTAGACATCGGGCTTCTCGGTAGCTACGACAGCCATAGCTTTCTGTTGAAATGCCATGTCGGCCGTACCGCCGCTTCCGCCAGAGGGCGGTAAATAAGTAAGCATCACTTTAAGACGTTTCCATTCCGGGAATTGATCGGTCATAGCTTTCTCAAGCCCTTCATCACCGCCCTGATCTTGATCGGACATATAATTGCCGACCAACATGATCGATAAATCGATCGGAGGCAGGGCTGCGAGCCTCTTCTGTTCCTCCCGATGATTGATAAAGGCAGTGATTCCGAATACGAGTGCGACAACGGCAATAATTCCAATAATGACCTTTGTTTTATGTATCCTGAAAAAGTCATCGATTTTCTCGGCGGTGGCGGACAATTTTCCCCATTTACTGTAACGCTGCCGGCTCATTTCATTAATTTTGCTGCGCTCTTCATGTTCCACGATCATTTTATAGGCCTTGAATTTGAGATCATACTCGCTTTCTCCAGTCTCTCCGTCCGCCGGGTTGTTCGCTTGCCGGGAGCGGGATTTTCTGAGCAGAGTCTCGAATGCTTTCTCCACTTCCTCTCTGGAAGCGTTCTCGGGAAGTCCCAACAGTTCATAAGCTTGCTTCAAGTCGTCCATTGCTATTCTCCTCTAGATTATGTGTGCTTTTGTTCACTTTTGTTCTTAAAATGATATAAAAGTAGGGCTCTAGCATTCATTATACTTTGTAATTGAAGCGAAAGAAAATAGTAGAGTCAAAAACCGGCATTGCAGCGTTAGAAGCAAAGGAAAGCCGCCAGAAGACAAGGTCTCTTGGCGGCATCAGAAGAAATGGTTTTTCTTATTGAACCCGGCGCATGGACAGAATAGCATCATGCCAATACCCGGTATCGATCGAGCTGACTTCCACTCCGGGTTTGCCCCAAGTATGGATCATTTTTCCGTTTCCGATATAGATACCGACATGCCCGGGAATTTTATCGTTTTCGAACCGGCCCGGAACCGTAAAAAAGATCAGGTCCCCGGTTTGCAGACTGGACCGCTCAACTTTAGTGCCCAGCTTCGCCTGATCACGGGCAAGGCGGGGGAGATTGATTCCGAAGCGCTTAAAGACATGGCTGGTAAAGGAGGAACAATCAAAGGCTTTGGATTGCTCATAGGAAGAGGCTCCAAAATCGTAAGGTACTCCCATAAACTGTTTTGCGTATGAGACAAGCTCGTCCCGGTTCCCGGCAAGGCTAAGGATGTTCATGCGCTGCAGGCCCGTTTGCTGCAAGTTGCTGTCCTTTTCTTGATCCTTATCGCCAAGCGTACCAATGTGCAAATTACCGGTCTGGCGGTCAAGCCGCACATCGGTTTGCAAGAGCTCGCCAAGTGCAGTTTCCGTCAGACAAACTTGTCCATTCTGGGTGATCGGGGCTTGGGAGAGCGAAATTTGCTTGCCGTAAGAGACGGCGTCCCTTTGGCTGGGCTGTACTTGAAACATGACATCCGTGTATCCCATTTGGATCAGTTGATCTCTTTCCTTTAACCGTAAGCCGAGTGATTCGGCTGCCTGGCTTAACGGAATCCAGGAGGTATTATCCTGATTACCGTCATTGCCGGAAGAAATCAGAGGATTTTCGGAGGGAGGAACTGATTTGGCGGATGGCCCGTTCGACCCGTTCCCACACCCCGTTAAGGAGGCCAGCAGTATCCCTGACAATAAAATTAACATAGCTTTTGTTGACATCTTGCTGCGCATATTCTATCGCACCCCAATCATTTGTTACGGGTTCATGGCATTCCTTGGTGTTTACCATAGAACCGGTTATTTTGAGTATGTAAAAGTGGAGGGTTTTTATGCATGCAGCAGGATTTCAAAACATAACGATGGGGATTGTGACTCAAAATGGTGACTTTTGAAGCGGCTTTTTGTATAATCCTTACCAGGTTGAGAGAATGGATTAGGCTTGAAGGGAGATTATGAGCGATGACACAATTTAAAGCATTTGAAGGAACATTTCAAGGAGAACCGGCGGTTTTTTTGCAAGCTGGAAAATATGAAGCTACCATGATCCCGGGGGTAGGCGGGAATCTGATTTCCTTCCGTGATACCGAAAGCGGTTACCGTTTTCTGCGCGAGCCGGCAGAAGGGGAAATGGAAGATTTTAAGAGTAATCCGGGTATTTACGGTATCCCGGTGCTATTTCCGCCAAATAGGTATGAGGACGGATTGTTCCCTTGGAAAGGGGAAGTATACCGTTTCCCAGTGAATGAAGATGCGACGGGCAATCACTTGCACGGTTTCTTGCATACGGCAGAATGGCAAGTGGAGGACTTCGGGCAAACGAAGCAAGAGAGCTACGTCACGGTTTCAGCAATAGTAGATGAGCAGCATGCCGCTTATCAATATTTGCCTTTCCGCTTCACGGTAAGGTTGAAATACGTGCTGAGCGAAAACGGACTTGCGCAGCATTTGTTCGTTCGGAACGACGGCGATCAAGAGATGCCTTGTCTATTGGCTTTCCATACCGCTGTGAATGCTCCGTTTGCGCCTGGAAGCCAGGCGAAGGATTATAAGGTGAAACTTACGATTGGAGAGCGCTGGGAATTGAGCGATCGCATGCTTCCGACAGGCAAGTACCAGACATTGACCGAGGATGAACTGAAATTGAAAGGGGAAGGGCTGTATCCGTTTTATGCTCCTATGGACAACCATTACACTGCAGTTGCCCAGGGAGGAAGAAACCGGATGGAACTGACCGATACGAAACTCGGCTTAACCCTGGTTTATGATGTCGGGACTTCCTACAAGCAATGGATGATCTGGAACAATGGCGCGACGGAAGGATTCTTCTGCCCGGAACCGCAAATCAATCTCGTAAATGCTCCGAAGGTAAATCTGCCTGCGGAAGAAATCGGCTTATTCGGTTTGGCTCCCGGCGAAATCTGGGAAGAAACGGCCCGTTTCTATCTCAAATAAAGAACATAATAAAAACTATAAAAAAGCAGCCGATTCCGTATAGTGGAGTCGGCTGCTTTTTTCTGTTTCAAGCGCCTAAACGACCTGATTGATCTCTGCTGTTCTCTGGTGCCCGGCGTCCGGAAGCAGACGCTTGATCTGCTCCAGATTTCTTCTTGGAACATGAATCGTTTTGATTCCGTGCGTTTCGTCGCGGAACATCACTACATTGTCCCGGATTTCCGAAATTTTGAACAGATTGACATAACAGTTAGTGCTGATACGGTAAAACGAGGAGTCCGATACGAGCTTGGATGTTTGCTCGGCAGAGAGTCTCTGTTTAATACTGTAATTTCTGCCGTGAAAGCAAACCAGCCCGTGAGCTCCGATCTTGAAGAAATAAGTGTCGTGCGGATTGAGGTCCTCATACACGTCTTTTTTCTCCGGTCCGACATTCATCATTCCAAATTCCCCCTTTAGAAGATGTTGTGGAAGCGCTTGCAGTATACCATATTTTTATGGGTTTGTGTAGGGGATATATTTAAATTTTTAAGAAAAAGCGGGAGGACAGGCTGGACTTTTGTGCGGAATTACGGAAAAATAAAGAAAGAATAAACCTAAGGAGGCAGTTTATCTTGTCAGAATCCAAAGATCGCCTGTTGCTGTTTATCGGTTCCTATGCGGAAGCGGCAGATCCCGGAATTTACGTATATGAATTAGATGTAGCAACGGAGCAGTTTCGCCGCTTGGATGCGGTATCCGGCATGAAGAATCCGACCTTCCTAAGCGTGGATGTCGAACACCGTAAACTATACGCCATTTCGGAAAGCAAGGCGGAAGATGGGGAAAGAACCGGCGAAGCGGTTGCTTTGAGCATCTCCTCGGAAGATGGTACTCTTACGGAATTAAACCGGATAAGAACGATTCGGCCATCGACCTCACACATTCAAAGAGATGTTGCAAGCCAATTCGTCGCCGTCTCCGGATATCACGGAGGAAATGTGGGCCTGGTCAAACTGGCAACCGACGGCAGTCTACACGAACTGTCCGACGAACAACAGCATAAAGGGCATGGAGCAGACCCTGTAAGACAGGATCGTCCACACCCTCATTCCGCACGCTTTAGCCCGGACGGCCGGTTTATGTTTGTCGCCGACCTGGGACTGGACTTGGTACGTACTTATGCCGTCGATCGGGAAGCTGGAACGTTAAAGCCGATATCGGATGCCCAGACGCCCCCGGGATCCGGGCCTCGTCATTTGGCCATACATCCCGATGGGAAGTTTATTTATTCCATAAATGAAGTGGGGAATTCCATTACGGCCTTCAAATATAATGCCGAGAACGGAGAACTGAACGCTATAGAGACGTTACCGACGTTACCGGATCAATACGAAGGCGAAAATACGACCGCAGAAATCGCCGTTTCATCGGACGGCCGTTATCTCTACGGATCGAATCGTGGCCATGACAGTATCGTCCAATTCAGCATCGATTCTGAGAGCGGCCGGTTGGCCTTAGTAGAGCATGTGTCCACGGAAGGCGGGCATCCCCGTCATTTCGCCTTGACTCCGGCCGGCGATTACCTGGTGGTCGCCAATCGCGATTCCGACAATCTGGTTCTATTCAAGGTGGAACAAGAGAGCGGCAGATTACAGTTTACCGGTCATACGGCCACCGTATCCAAGCCGGTCTGCGTACAACCGGCTTGGATCGGCCTAGCATAGCTTTAGGTTTCAGGCTATTCCGTGAGCAGACCGGATTGCCGGATTCCTTCCCACAGTTCCTGGAACTGTGGAATATCAAGCTGCTGGGCGGCGTCGGACAATGCCGTTTGCGGGTCGGGATGCACCTCGACCATGATTCCGTCCGCTCCGGCGGCGAGGGCCGCTTTGGCGCATGGGAGCAGAATGTCTTTGCGACCCGTGGAATGGCTGACGTCTACAAGCACCGGCAGATGGGTCTCCTGTTTGAGTAGCGGTACCGCGGAAATATCCAGCGTGTTGCGCGTCCATTTTTCATAAGTCCGGATGCCACGTTCAATCAGCATGACTTTCGTATTTCCGCCTACAGCGATATATTCCGCGGCGTGAACGAACTCCTCCAGCGTGGCTGCGATGCCCCGTTTCAGCAGCACGGGGATGTTTGCTTCACCCGCGGCTTTTAACAACTCGAAGTTCTGCATATTTCTGGCGCCGATCTGAATGATGTCAATGTATTGTTCGGCCAGTTCGATATGTGCGGGATGGACAATTTCGCTGATCGTAGCCAGCCCAAATTCAGCGGCAACCTCTTTAAGCATTTTCAGACCTTCTATGCCCAGCCCTTGGAAATCATAGGGCGATGTTCTTGGCTTGAAGGCACCGCCTCGCATAACTTTGATCCCAGCGTTCTTCAGTGCGGAAGCGACAGTCCTCAATTGTTCGTACGACTCCACGGAACAAGGCCCGGCGATCATGATTTGAGATCCTCCGCCGATCAAAGTCCCCTGAACGTCGATGACGGTATTCTCAGGTT
>DJTQ01000420.1 GCA_002439285.1 Paenibacillaceae bacterium UBA6304 | reverse complement strand
AAAGTAATGGCACAGCAGCCGGAGGTCGTGCTGTTGGACGAACCGACGACTTATCTGGATATTCGGTATCAACAGCAATTTATGGAGCTTGTCGCGGGATGGCAGCGTGCAGAGGGATTGACGGTCATCTCGGTCATGCATGATCTGAATCTGGCATCACTTTACTGCGATCGCCTTCTGGTTCTGAATGCAGGCGCTATGGTGGCGAAGGGCACACCCTCCGAAATTTTGATTCCGGAGACCCTGGAGTCCGTATTTGGTGTCAAATCGCACTGTCTTGCTCATCCGGATACCGGAGTCCCTCAATTCCTGCTGCAAAAGACTGAAGACAATGGTTGAAGGTGAAGTTGAAGTTAAGCCCAGTCCAGCCCAGCCCTCTCAAATCTAAATCACAGTTGTACTGCAATGATTCTTAACTTGTTCCTATGTTTTCGTGTTCGATTCAGACAGGAATGGTAGAATAGAATGACAAGAAATATAGCCGAGAACAAGAGAGGAGTTAACCTATGAGTCGCTCAATTAAGGATATCATCGATTCCGTACAAGCCTTGGATCCGGCAGCTTCGGCAGCCGCAGCAGCGCATTTGGACCGGTTGACCAAGCCGCCGGGAAGCCTCGGTAAACTTGAAGCTTTGGCGGTGAAGCTAGCGGGAATTACGGGGGAGATGCAGCCGTCCTTCCCAGGCCGCGGGGTAGTCGTCATGGCTGCCGACCACGGGGTATGCGAAGAAGGGATCAGTGCTTTTCCTGCTGAGGTTACGCCGCAGATGGTGCTTAACTTTCTTTCCGGAGGCGCAGCGGTCAATGTTCTTGCCCGCCAGGCCGGGGCGGAAGTGATGTGCGTCGACGTGGGCGTTAATGCAGAGCTCGATCATCCGGAGCTTATTTCGCGGAAGGTCCGTTATGGCACGGCAAATATGGTGTCCGGTCCGGCGATGACTCGCGAAGAAGCCGAAGCAGCCATATTGGTCGGAGTAGAGATCGTAGAAGAGGCTGTATCAAGAGGAATTAAATGTTTTGTAACGGGCGAAATGGGCATCGGCAATACAACGGCCAGCGCAGCTCTTATGAGCGCGTTTACCGGAGTTTCATCCCTGGAAACGGTCGGCCGGGGCACCGGGATTAACGAGGAACGGATGCGCCATAAAGTGCTGGTCGTTGAGCGGGCGCTGGAATGCAATCGTCCTGATCCGTTGGATGCCATCGATACGCTCGCCAAGGTAGGCGGTCTTGAAATTGCCGGATTAACGGGAGTTATTTTGGGTGCGGCTGCGAATCGCTGTCCGGTGATTCTGGATGGATTCATTTCCGGTGCTGCGGCATTGGCCGCTCAACGTCTAGCCCCGGAATCGTTGAATTATATGGTTGCATCCCATGTTTCGCAGGAACAGGGGCATGTCTATCTCCTGAAGGCACTTGGACTTGAACCGATGCTTCATCTAGATATGCGGCTTGGCGAAGGAACGGGAGGCGTTCTCGCATTGCATCTGGTAGATGCGGCCTGCAAGATTATGTCTGAGATGGCCACGTTTGAAAGTGCGGGCATTTCTTCGGGAACGGAGAACGCAGATGCTGCGGGGGAGAAACAGGAATGATAATCACGGTTACCGGCGGAGCCCGCAGCGGGAAAAGCGCGTTTGCGGAAAAATGGTGCATGAAGCAAGGAGATTCCGGGCTGTACATCGCTACTGCCCAAGCTTTCGACGATGAGATGCGGCAGCGCATTGCGCATCACCGGCTGCAGCGCGAGGAGAGCGGGTTCCGGTGGTCCACGTTAGAGGAGCCATTGAATGTGGCCGGCTTGCTGGAGGGGACGCCTCGTCAAGATGGGCTCCTCCCTGCTACGGCTCAATCCGGGAAAGTATTAGCCCCGGTGGTATTGATCGACTGCCTGACTTTATGGCTGTCGAATGTGATGCTTGCGGCGGAAGCCGCTGAAGAGAATGGAGAAGCAAAGGCCGGAGATCATACGGTGCAAGAAGAGATAGACCGCTTTGTCGCAGCCGTGGGGAACTATACCGGCCACTTGGTTCTAGTTACGAACGAAGTCGGGAGCGGCATCGTACCGGAATACCCGCTTGGACGGAAATACCGCGATTGGGCCGGAATATTGAACCGGAAGATGGCCGAAATCTCCGATCAGGTTTTTCTCGTTACTGCAGGTATCGCTATAGAGCTTAAAGGCAGGGAGTATAAGCTATGAGTCAAAAAGGACGGCCGATTTTGGCCGCTTTTCAATTTTTGTCCCGGTTTCCGGTGAAGGCTGAACTGGACTTCTCGCCGGAACTATTACGGCGTAGCGCCAAATATTACCCGCTCGTCGGAATGGCGATCGGCCTTGCTGTAGCACTGGTTGGGGCCTTGGCCGGCTGGGTGATTCCGTCTCTGCCTGCTGCCGCTGTTGTGCTGATCATCTGGGTGTGGCTGACCGGTGGCTTGCACCTGGACGGCTGGATGGATTCGGCCGATGCACTTCTTAGCTACCGCTCTCGTGAGCGAATGCTGGAAATCATGAAGGATAGCAGGGTCGGTGCCATGGGGGTGCTGGCCTGCGTGCTGCTGCTTTTGTTGAAAGTAACGCTGATTTCATCGCTTTTGGACTTTGGACGCTTTCCCTTGGCCGCTGCGATGCTGACGGCACCGGTCTGGAGCCGCTGGTTTATGGCCTGGGCCATGCACCGCTGGCCTACCGCGCGGGCAGGGGAAGGGTTGGCGGGACGGTTTCGCGGGCTAAGTGCAAAAGACATGGCTCTGGCTACAGTGTTGGCTCTTCTGCTTACCGCCGCCAGTCTCGGCCTCGCCGGAATTGCGAATGGGCTGATTAACGGGAGTTTGCCGGGATATGGCCCTGGAGGCAGGGAGGATTCCTGGCTGCTGATCGCGGGTTATTTTGCAGTCTCGCCTTTGGTCGCTTTTACGGCGGGTTCCCTAGCTGCAAATAAAATCAGCGCTAGGCTTGGCGGACTTACCGGTGATATTTACGGGGCTCTAAATGAAGGGCTTGAAGTCGTGCTGCTGCTGGTTGCGGTTCTCTTCTTCGGCTGAAGGAAGAATACTTGGTTTTGAAGGGAGTGCAGGTGTAGCACGGTGTTGGGTAGATGCTACCTAAAGCTGCAGGACGTTTTTTATTTACGTGGAGGCGATCAGAATGAGCGAGCAGGCAGGGACTGAACCGGTAAAAGGGACCGAGGCGAATTCCAAATCGGAGGATGAGGGGACGGGGACGCAAGGCGCAGTAATAATGGTGCAAGGAACGGCCTCGGATGTGGGGAAAAGTGTGATCGTGACAGCACTTTGCCGCATTTTTACCCGTGACGGGTTCTCCACGGCCCCGTTCAAATCGCAGAATATGGCCCTAAACTCGTATGTCACTCCGGACGGCAAGGAGATCGGGAGGGCTCAGGGCATTCAGGCGGATGCGTGCGGGATTCCGGCTACGACGGATATGAATCCGATCCTGCTTAAGCCAACGGGCGAGATGCACTCACAGGTTGTCGTCCACGGCATACCGTATCGTGATCTCAGCGCGGCCGCATACCGGGAGAATTTCTTACCGGTTGCAAAGCCGTTAGTGATGGAAGCGCTGGGGCGCCTGCGCGAAAAGTTCGAAATCGTAGTGATGGAAGGCGCCGGAAGCCCTGCGGAAATCAATTTGAAGCACCGGGATATCGTCAATATGAATCTCGCCGGCTGGGCGGAGTCTCCGGTCATCCTTGTCGGAGATATCGACCGCGGGGGCGTATTTGCGTTTCTCGTGGGGACACTGGAGTTATTAGAGCCGGAGGAACGGGCCAGGGTGAAGGGGTTCGTGATCAACAAATTCCGGGGCGATATAAGCCTGCTGCAGCCGGGTCTGGAATGGCTGGAACAACGGACAGGCATACCTGTTCTTGGCGTGCTGCCTTTTATGCCGGACCTGGATGTGGAAGCTGAAGATTCGGTGGCCTTGGATTCGTATCCAACTGAGCCAAATTCAGCACGGGATCTCGATATAGCCGTAATCCGCTATCCGCGGGTTTCGAATTTTACAGATTTTGATATTTTGGCAGCCGAACCTGATGTCTCTCTCCGATATGTCCAGAAATTATCCCAGCTCGGTGAGCCGGATGTCATCATTCTACCCGGCTCTAAGGCTACGATCGGCGACCTGCAATATTTGCGGGAACAGGGGCTCGGTGAAGGGATTGCGAAGATAATGGCAACTCAGCCGCATGCTCGGCTTGTCGGTATCTGCGGGGGCTTTCAGATGCTGGGTGAGGAGCTTCATGATCCTGATGCGGTTGAATCGTTCCGACCGCGCCATGAGAAAGGGCTTGGCTGGTTACCT
>DJTQ01000421.1 GCA_002439285.1 Paenibacillaceae bacterium UBA6304 | reverse complement strand
GATTACGGCAATGCAGATCGGTGCGATCGATGCCATGACCGTGCTGTTAAAAGATGCGATCAAGCCGAATCTGGTACAAACGTCCGAAGGTACGCCCGCGATTCTCCATGGTGGACCGTTTGCGAATATCGCGCATGGTTGCAGCAGCGTCATCGGCACCAAGACTGCATTAAAGCTGGCTAAAGTCGTCGTGACGGAAGCGGGCTTTGGGGCTGACCTGGGTGCGGAGAAATTTTTTGATATCAAGTGCCGGCAAGCCGGACTAAAGCCGGATGCTGCGGTATTGGTCGTTACCGTTAAGGCACTTAAATATAACGGAGGGGTCGCTAAATCCGAGCTTGACCGACCGAACATGGAAGCTTTGCAAAACGGTATGGTCAACGCGGTGAGGCATCTTGAGAATATCCGGAAATTTGGCGTTCCCGTGATGGTTGCAATTAACCATTTTGCTAACGACGCTGAAGAGGAAGTTGCGTTCATTATGGAAGAGTGCCGCCAGCTAGGTGTCCAAGCGGAGATTTCCGATGTATGGGCGAACGGGGGCCGGGGCGGAAAGAAAATGGCGACAACCCTGCGAGATATTTTGCAAAGTGAGGACTCTTCCTTCTCGCCGCTATATCCAACTGATCTGAGTATCATAGCGAAAATCGAGATGATTGTAAGGGAGATCTATCGAGGAGAGGGGATTAAGCTCACGTCTAAAATGGAGGCTAAAATCCATGAACTAGAACGCCAGGGATTTGGGCATTTGCCAGTATGTATGGCGAAGACGCCGTATTCTTTTTCCGATCAGGGTAATCTGCTGGGGGCTCCGCTTAACTTTACCGTACAAATACGGGACGTGACCTTATCGGCAGGAGCGGGTTTTATCGTCGTGCATACGGGAAACATCGTTACTATGCCGGGTCTGCCCGAACGCCCAGCAGCGGAACGTATTCATCTCAATGAACAGGGAGAAGTGTCCGGACTATTGTAGAGGATGCCATTTCTTAACCAGAGGCTTCGGTAAATGGCCAATAAAGTAGTTTAAAACTTGTGAGTGACTCATATAAATGTAATATCCGCATTGAATTTAGCCGATCTTTTCGCCTGCCAAAGGCGAGAGGTCGGCTATTTGAATTGCATCAGAATAATTCAAACCATAAATCGCAATATTGCCTCCTCAAAAACTCAATCGGTTTCCATTAGACTGATAATGAAAATAAGAGTTTTAGAAAGGGGTTATTAAGCAATGAAGAGAACCAAACCTTGGGCAATTCTGCTGATCGCTGTTCTGATGATTGCTTCCTTAGCTGCATGCGGAGGAAACAACAACAAAACAGCAAACAATGGTGGAAACACGCCTGCACCTACAACGGCTAACGAAGGCGATAAGACAAATGACGCCGGAACAGAACCGGCTGAAAAGGTTGAGCTTACTGTCTGGTCACTTGGTGTAACGAACTATGAGGATCTTGCCAAAGAATATACCAAAGAGCATCCGAATGTAACGTTTAAGTTCCAAAATACGGCTGACCAAACTGCACACCATAACAACCTGACAACTGCTTTGTCCGCTGGTTCCGGTGCGCCTGACGTTTTCCAGCTTGAAATCGCCTTCATCGAACGCTTTATCAGCAACCAAGATAAGTTCTACAACTTGTACGATCTTGGAGCTAAAGATATTGAAAGCAACTACCTTGATTGGAAATGGAAACAAGCTACTTCTGTAGATGGCTCCTTCCAATTGGGTCTGCCTACAGATATCGGTCCTACAGTTGTTTACTATCGCACGGATTTGGCTGAACAAGCCGGTTTGCCTACAGATCCGGACGGATTCAGTGCTGCGATCGATTCTTGGGATAAATTCGCAACTGTCGCAAAAGACTTTACTGCCAAAACAGGCAAACCTTTTGCCGATTTGACAGACCTTGTATACAATGGCGTACGTGACCAAGCCGACGGTCAAATTTATTTCAATAAAGAAGACGGTTCTTTCATTGGAGATACAAACCCACAAGTCAAGAAAGCTTACGACTACACAGTAAAGGGTATCCAAGAAGGTTGGATCGGCAACTATGTACTCTGGGCACCTGAATGGCAAAATGCGATCAACAAGGGTGACTTTGGCGTCATGCTCGGCCCTGCTTGGATCGCTGGTACAATCAAAAACGCTAAAGATTCCGCAGGTAAATGGCAGATTGCTCAAATGCCTGAAGGCGCAGGAAACTGGGGCGGTTCGTTCCTGACGCTACCTAAAGAAGGTAAACATCCGAAAGAAGCCTATGAATTCATCTCTTGGGTTCTGAACAAAGATAGCCAAATGAAATCGTTTACAGATAGCGGGTTGTTCCCAACGATTCCAGCCATTTATGAAGATCCTGCATTCACTGAAAAAGGGGACGAATTCTTCGCCGGTCAGGTTACATCCGAAGCTTACGCGAAAGCGGCTCAATCTGTAAAACCGATCTACTATGGTCCGCTTCATGACCAATCCGACACAATCATCAAAAACGCGCTCAAGAACGTCCTTGAGAAAAAAGCGGATCCGCAAAAAGAATGGGATGACGCTATGAAACAAATCAAGGCATTGGTAGACCGCAGCTAGAAAAGAGACGAGAGTGACGGGAATTACGAAACATTCTTAACATTCTCATATTTAAATTCAATATCCGAATTCGCGGGAGGTACCGATCCCCTGCGGATTCGGATTTATCAATTACTTCATGGAGGTGCGTTCATGGCTGACACAGCTACAGCGAGTCCGACCCAGTCGATACCGCCGAAACGGCGCTTTTGGACCGAAAAACGACGCAGCCATCTCACGGCGTATACATTTATTTCACCATTTTTCATTTTATTCGCCATATTTGGACTGTATCCGATTATTTTTACGATCTATTTGTCATTCTTTAAATGGGACGCACTTGGACCCATGAAATATGTAGGGATAAAAAACTACGATTTAATTATCGGTGACCCGACCTTTTGGATTTCCTTCAGCAATACGCTCATTATGGCATTGATGGGCACCGTGCCACAGCTTATTTTGGCGTTATTCGTGGCTGTCATGCTCAATTCGGCTTTGAATAAATTCAAGAATACATTCCGTATTCTGTACTTCATGCCGAATATCACTTCGATTGTTGCCGTTACCCTGGTGTTTAGCACCATGTTTGGGAATAATGGGATGATAAACTGGATTTTGAACGGCCTGGGCTTGGACAGCGTTCCGTTCAACTCGGGTTGGTGGGGCGTCAAAATAGCGATTTCCACCATGGTTTTTTGGAGATGGATGGGGTACAACGCGGTTATATTCCTGTCCGGTTTGCAAAGCATTCCAACGGATATTTACGAAGCGGCGAGAATCGACGGGGCTACACGCAGACAACAGTTGCTGTACATCACACTTCCACTGCTGCGGCCATTTATTCTGTTCGTTACCTTGACATCGACCATTGGCGCCCTGCAACTCTTTACCGAACCATATGTGTTCCTCGGTCAAGGCGGTACAGGTTCGACACGTCAAGAAGGAGTTACGATGGTTACTTACTTGTACAGTGAAGCATTCAAAAATGGATTCTTCGGTACGGCTGCGGCCACGGCAGTCCTTCTGTTTATCGCCACAATTCTTTTCTCCGTGCTTAACATGTTGCTATCAAGCCGTATGGGCGGAGATACGGGAGGTAAAAAAGCATGAGTACTGTTGCAGCAAGCAGAAATAAGCCGGATGAACCGGGAATCATAGGAAAAACGTTCTTTTATCTCTTTATGATCATTGGTGCTCTGGTTTCCATCTTCCCGTTTTATTGGATGTTTGTCGTGGGTACCAATGATAAGGATGCGGCTTTTCAAATGCCGCCATTGTTGATGCCGGGAACACATTTTTTTGACAACTTTTCGCGAGTGCTGGAACGGACCGACTTCTTCCGGGCCCTGCTGAATTCCATTGTGGTATCCTCATCGGTTACGGTATCTGTCGTTTTCCTTTGTACTCTGGCGGGGTACGCCTTTGCCAAATACGAGTTCCCTTTGAAAAATGTACTGTTCGTTTGCGTTATTGCCACAATGCTGGTACCAGCACAATTGGGTGTGCTTCCTCAGTACGTCATTATGGCTAAATTGCACTGGATCGACAGCTACAAAGCACTTATTGTACCTGCGATGGTCAATGCGTTCGGAATCTTCTGGATGAGGCAGTATATCGCTTCAGCCGTTCACTCAGAACTCTTGGAGGCAGGACGGATCGACGGCGGCGGACATTTCCGGATTTTCTGGAATATCGCACTTCCGGTCGTTACTCCGGCTATGGCCACACTCGGGATATTAAACTTTATGAATGTTTGGAATGACTTCTTCTGGCCGCTGGTCGTGTTGAAAAATAGAGAGAATTACACGATTCAGATCGCATTGCAGCAGTTGTTCACCAATAAGGATGGACTGGACTTCGGTATGATTATGTCAGCCACCTTTACGGCAACACTGCCGCTGCTTATCGTCTTCTTGTTGTTTAGCCGGTGGGTTATTGCAGGCTTGACTTCAGGTGCGATTAAAAGTTAAGCGAGCTTTATTATAGTGCCGCAAGGAAATAAGAAGCATAATGAAGAATAATAGAGATAGGAGATTGTGGAGGGAGGACGCAGATGAAGCTCCGTCGGAAAATCTTGCTGGCTATTATTCTTCTTGTGTTTATCCCGGTTATTTTGATGGGGTCGATTTCATACTACAGCTTTTCTAATACGATGGAGAAAAAGTCCACCAACTTTTATTGGGTATCGTTGCTTGAAACGGATCGTAAGCTGAATTATGCATTAAATGAAATAACGACCATCTCGAACTCGGCGATAACGCAACCACTCATTCAAGATACCTTGAAGGAGCCATCCTTTGTCGTCACCTACGATCAAAGGCAAGTGATCAACAATTCGATCAACCATCCGATGATTAGCTCATTCGGACTTTATTCGAAAGATAAATTGCTGTACCAATACAATGACGCGATGACATTTGATTCGTTAAGCCATCAGAACTGGTACGAGGCGATGAAAGCTGCGGAAGGGCGCCCGATTTGGATCGGCCCGGGCGAAAATGGCAGCGCCTCCACGGGGAAACCGGTTTTGATTCAGGCTCGCATCATTAAAGACTATTATTCGCTGGAAGATATCGGCGCGGTTGTAATCTATGTAAAACCGGATATTTTGGATCAAGTATTTTGGGATACCGCCACCCTTAAAGAAGGGGATATTCTACTGGTCAATAAACAGGGGAATATCGTATTTGACAAATCTGGCGAGCATATTGGGGAACGTACGGACTTTCCTTTTTTGAGTAATGTCGAAAAGAATGGAAAGGGTTACTATGTAGATAAATACTTGGGCGAGAAATCACTGATTACTTACTTGCCTTCCCATAACAAGGAATGGTATCTGGTAGCGATTACCCCAAGTAAGCTTATTGCTTCGGAGTCGATCAATATCCGGAATATCGCGGTGATCCTGGTACTGGTCTCGCTGATTTCGGCTTTTTTGTTCGACCGTTATTTCGTCCGTAGGCTGGTTCGGAGCATTATCAGTGCCGTAAACGGGATGAAACGGGTTCAGCAGGGAATATTCGTGCCGATTCCGCCGATGGTGCGGTCCGAAGACGAGACGGATTTGCTGATGGATGGCTTTAACCGGATGAGTAAGCAGATTTCCGAATTAATCGAACAAGTTCAAGTAGAGCAGGCGCGAAAAAAAGAGGTTGAGCTCCAGGCGCTTGTCGCGCAGATCAACCCTCATTTTATTTATAATTCGCTGGAATCGATCAATTCGATGGCTGTGCTGCAGGGGAATAAGGATATCAGCAAAATGGTAGTATCGCTGGGCAGGCTGCTGCGGATTAGTATTAGCGAAAATCAGCAGTTGATTCCCTTGTCCATGGAAATGGATCATGTACGGCATTACCTGGATATTCAGAAGTTCCGTTTTGAGGATAAATTCACCTATCAAATTGAAATTCCGGAGTCTTTAAAGTATTACAAGACGCAAAAGCTAATCGTGCAGCCTATCGTGGAAAATGCGCTTTATCATGCGATTGAACCTATGGAAGGGCGAGGATTTATTTCAATTACTGCGCGGGACGGAGATAAGGATATCCTGATCGACGTCATGGATAACGGCCCGGGATTTGATCATGAGACACTGATGCATCTTTGGAACAAAGATCGGGGCAATTTGAAAAAGTATCGGGAAAACGGCGTTGGTTTAAAAAATGTTCATGAACGGTTAAGCATCCGATTTGGAGGATACTACGGCATTATGATCTGTTCTTCCCCCGGCTTTGGGTCTATTATCCGAATCCGAATACCGAAGATTAATACGTAAAATGGGAGTTCAAAAAGACAGGTTTTCAGGACCAAGAAGGTTGGATGAAGCTAGGGACTGAGTAGCGGAGCGTACATTAGGTACGTGAGCAACGGAAGGCCCGGCTGAATTCAAGATTCGACGTCGAATCTGCATCATGATCTGCTTCGTCATGGAAAGATGACTTTTTGAACAACCTCATAAAGGGGGAAGAGAGCTATGAAGTGGTTTGTGAATTGGGGCTGGATTGTCATGTATGCACTTGTGCTTGGTATCTCGGTATTGATAATTGCGATGAATGACAGTGAGCCGATCGAAGAAAAGCAAACCGAGAAGATCACGCTGACCTTCCGCCATTTCTGGATCAAGGAACATGACCGGCAAATGCTGCACATTTTTGAGGATGTGGTAGATTCGTTTCAAGAATCGCATCCCAATGTGAAGGTAAACTTCGAAGGGATGGACCAAACCGATCACCGGGAACGGAAGCTGAAGAACGAGATGGTGACAGGGACAGCGCCGGATATGTTCGTCCTATTTGCCGGCGCGGAAATTGAACCGTATGTAGGTTCCAATCGCTTAATGGATTTAACGGATTTCGTACGAGACAACAGCCTGAAAGAGAAGTTTCAGGATCTGCATTTATGGACTTACGACAACCGTATTTACGGATTGCCCTTGGAAGGACACGCGGAACCGCTCTACTATAATAAGGAAATTTTCGCAAGACTGGGGATCACTCCTCCAAAAACAATCCATGAGTTGGATGCTGTCGTCAAGCTGCTGAAGGATAAGGGTTACATTCCTTTTGCACTTGGCAATGAGGAGCGCTGGCCGGCTGCGATTTATGCCCACTATTTAATGGATAGATATGCGGGTCCCGATTTGATTAACGACCTGACCAAGGGCAATAAGAACGTAAATTTCAATAATAGCGCTTATCTGCAAGCTTTCATGCATTTTAAAAAATGGGTTGCTGAAGGGGCGTTCAGCGAACCGGCTAACGATCTGTCTACGGAAGAGGCAATCGCGCTGTTTACTTCCGGTAAGGCGGCAATGTATGTGAATGGGAGCTGGGATATTAATTTGTTTCATAACGGGCAGGAGCCGGATGACTTTCCGAACCGGGTTGGCGTGATTACGTTTCCCACTCTGCTTCCGGACCAGCAAGGATCATTGGCAGGAGGATACACGATCGGGATTGCGCTTTCCTCGAACATGGACGAAGCCAAACGTCAGGCTGCGCTAGAGTTGATGAAGGCCTTTTACACCGAGGATATCCAAAGGCGGATTGTTTATGAAGGACTTCGGATCCCGTCGATGAAAATATCTTTTGATTCGGATAAAACAGGTCCTGTATTTGCCCAAGTGGTGGAGCTCATGGAACAAAGCAATAGTATTTTCCTCGCTTACGATAATGTACTGTCACCGGAAGTGACCAAGACCTTCTTGAAGGTAATTGAAGAGGTAATTTCCGGCGGTATCTCACCGAACGAGGCTTTGGATCAAATTCAAGTGACCTCGGAGCAATATTGGAAGCAACGAAATAGTTCACTGTCCGATTAATGGTCAGGAGGTGGGAGTCTTATGGAAGCCAAGAAGGCAAAGTACCGGGTTATTCTCGTGGATGACGAGCCGATTATTCTGCGCAGCTTAAGGGTGGCCATTCCGTGGAATGAGCTGGATTTAGAGATTGTCGGGGATGCCAGAAACGGGGAGGACGCCCTTAAGCTGGTTCGCGAACTATCCCCGCATATGATCATCAGCGATATTCGCATGCCGGGCTTGGACGGGATTAGCCTGATGAAGGAAGTCATGGCGGAGAATGCTAAACGCTTGTTCATTTTTATCAGCGGATACGGGGAATTTGAATATGCCAGGGAAGCGCTGCGGGAAGGCGCCTTTGATTATTTGCTCAAGCCGATCGATCATGAAGAACTGATTGAAATGATTATGCGGGCCAAGAAGACGCTGGAGAAGCAACAGGAGAACGAGAAGCTGCTGCATTCGGTGCAAGTTCTGTCCATGCTGGCAAGAGAGCGGATGTTTGCGGAGTTCCTGGAAGGGAACCCAAGTAATAGTCATTTGCGGCATATGCAGTGGCTGGAGAGCAGCGAGTTCCAGGAGGAATATTTCGTAGCGGTTCTCCAATTGGATCATTATATGAAATTGAATGAGAACTGGTCTATGGAAGAGCGAAGACTATGGTTGTTTGCGATCCGGAATATTTTAAGCGAATGGTCTTTGTCACAAGGTGCGCTTACCGTATTTCCTTTTCACAGCGGAGAGTGGGTAATCCTGTTTCCGGGCTCATTAAGAGACAGGAGAGAGAGTTTGGGGAATGATATCATCCATCAGATTAAAGTCAATGCCAAACTGTCCTGTTCGATAGGATTCAGCCAATCGGCAGAAGGTATAGAACAATTGAGTGAGGCTTATCAAAGTGCCGCGAAGGCGTTATATCAGCGGTTTTACCGTGATCAGGCAGGCGTGTTTGTAGATCTGATTCCTGAGCTGGGAGCGACCCGAGAGATTAAATATCCTAAGTATCTGGAAGCCCGAATGCTCGAATGTATCCGCACGCTGGAGGATGAACGGTTGATTGCCTTATTGGATGAGACGAGGACTTATATCGAAACGCAGGCTTTTGGTAAAGAAACGGCTGAACGCATGATTGTGGAATTAACCGTCGTGCTTTACCGTGAATTTGAACATATGAAACTGCCGCTTGAATGGCCGCTGGAGGGACTACTGCAGGAGATTCACTCGCTTGGTACGCTGAACGAGATGATCGGTATCCTCAAAGTCAGTTTGGGTAAATGGATCCGTGAGAGCAAAGAATCCCAGCCCAAAGAAAACATTCATAAGGTTATTGCCAAAATTCAGGATTACATTTCTAATAACTATCACAAAGATCTTAGTATCGAAGAGGTTGCCGAAGTCGCGGATTTGAGTATCAGCCATTTCTGTATGCTGTTTAAGCAGGTAACCGGCTTCACCTTCTTGGAGTATTTAACCCAGTGCCGGATCGAAAAGGCCAAATATATATTGAAGAATAGCCAAGTTAAGGTATACCAAATCGCCCCTTTGGTGGGGTATCAGGACCCTCGTTATTTTACCCAGGTATTTAAAAAGGTCACCGGCATGACTCCCACGGAGTACAGGGATGAGACCGCTTGATAGGCACAACATAAAAGAACCGCCCCGGGGGGCGGTTCTTTTATATAAAAGCTTTAATCATAAATGATCTTACGAACGTCCGCGTCTCATCGAACCCATAATCAGGCTCACGATAAATACAAGAACTATCGCGCCGATCAATGCAGGAACGAAGTAGAAGTCACCGATGACCGGGCCCCAATTTCCTAAGATCATACTACCCAGCCAAGCACCGATAAAGCCTGCGATGATATTCCCAATGATACCTCCGGGAATATCTCTCCCCATAATCAGACCAGCCAGCCATCCAATTACGCCACCAATAATTAAAGACCATAAGAAACCCATTCGTATCACCTCAAAGTTATTAATTTGCTTGTCGTTTACTATTAACCAAAGAGAGGCTTTTTAAACAATCCGACTTATTTCCTGTTTTTGGTTCTTTAAGTCCTGAATTAGAAAAATACAATGTACAACGGGTGGCAGCTTCTGCTACAATCCACTTAGCAACTCCCAAAATTAAACATAAATATTCATGTAAGTGTTTACATCGTTGAGCTTTTGGAGAGATGTTAGATTCTAGCTCAGGAGGTGTTGTTCCTAAAAAAATTCAAACGTTTGCATAGTTGAAGGGTCGGTGCTGTAAAGATTGTTTGAGTATTGTATTTTGTTTCGAAAACAATTCAAACGTTTGCACAAAAAACGAAGATAATGAGAGGAGTAAATCAAGTGATAAAAAGATTCACGAGAGTTACATCTTTTTTCCTTAGTTTAATATTCCTGGTCGCTTCCATCTACGTCTCACCGGCAATTTCAACTCAGACAGCTGCAGCAGCAGATAATCAGCTTACGGCAGCGGAGCCTATAAATGGCACGATGATGCAATATTTTGAATGGTATTTGCCGGATGGCGGAAACCACTGGAACAATCTGCAGGCGGATGCCTCGCATTTGAGCAATATCGGCATTACCGCCGTGTGGAT
>DJTQ01000282.1 GCA_002439285.1 Paenibacillaceae bacterium UBA6304 | reverse complement strand
GGCTCTGGAGTTCGATCGGGTGCAGGGTGTGCCTGTGTCCATTAATTTAATCGCCTCCGAGATTTGCGGTATCGCCGGGGAGGGCGAAAAGACATTCGCCGTGGTAACGCAAATGCTGCTGCAGCTGATCACGCATCATGGCTACGATGATGTCCGTATCGTCGTGCTGGCTTCCGAAGAAGGCCTCGAGAAGTGGAATTGGCTAAGGCAGCTGCCGCATCTGTGGAATGACAGTCTGGACTTCAGATTTCTGCTCTGCGGCAAGGCGATCGCACATGCGGTACTGGGTGAACTGAACGGCCTGTTCAAGGAACGCGAGAAGAGAAACATCGGCGGGGTTCCGCTGCCGCACTTTGTTTTTATTATTGAGGACCCGACCTTACTTGAAGAAGAACCGATCAATAAGTATCTATATAACAAATGTGCATCACTCGGTTTGTCATCGGTTTATATCGCGAAGAACCAGGCCTATCTACCGATGAACTGCAAACAGGTCATCCTGGTGCAAGGGAAAACCGGTGAGTTGGCGGACCGTGAATCCGGGGAGAAATCGACATTCAATCCGGATAGCGTCAATGTACAGCAGCTTACCGAGGCGGTACGCAAGTTGGCACCGCTACGAATTAAAAATTCTTCCGGTAATTTCTCGCTGCCGACCTCGCTGACGCTGCTTGAGATGGTGAAGGCGAAAACAACGGGAGAAGTCGATCTGTATTCACGGTGGGAGCGGAACAAACCGTTTAAGGGTATGAGCGTTCCAATCGGGGCAAAGGCCGGCGGGAGTCTGTTTCATCTGGACATGCATGAGACCGGGCACGGTCCGCATGGTCTAGTCGCAGGGACGACGGGTTCCGGGAAAAGTGAGCTGCTGCAAAGCATCATTATTTCGTTAGCGATGAATTATCACCCGCATGATGTCGTTTTCGTCCTGATCGACTATAAGGGCGGAGGGATGGCGGATGTGTTCCAAGGCATGCCTCACCTCGTCGGAACGATTACAAATTTAGGCGGGAACCAGACTACCCGGGCTCTTTTGTCCATCAAGAGTGAATTGATGAGAAGGCAGCGGCTGTTCTCCGAATACGGCGTTAACAACATCGACAGATATCAGAAGCTGTACTACAGCAGTAATGAAAATGGCCGGATGCCGGCGATTCCACACTTGATTATGATTGCGGATGAATTCGCCGAGTTGAAACAGGATCAGCCTGATTTTATGAAAGAGTTGGTTAGTACGGCTCGGGTTGGTCGAAGCCTGGGCGTTCACTTGATACTGGCGACTCAGAAGCCGGCGGGTGTCGTCGATGATCAAATCTGGAGTAACTCCAAGTTCAAAATATGTCTGAAAGTACAAGACGAAGCGGACAGTAAAGACGTGATTAAGCGGCCGGATGCGGCCATGATCAAAGAGCCCGGGCGCGCTTATATTCAAGTGGGGAACGATGAGATATTCGAGTTGTTCCAGTCGGCTTATTCCGGAGCGGATTATGATCCTGAGGGAGAAATGCAAAAGAGCGAGAACCGGACGAAGCGAATTTACGAAATCTCTCTTCACGGCCGCGCCGAGCAGATTTATCCGCTGGAGGAAGAGAAGATAGCAAAGAAGGAAATGCCGAGTCAGCTTAAGACGATGGTCGAACATATTATTTCGTTCTCGGAGCGCCGAGGAATTCATCCGCTTAAAGGCCCATGGCTGCCACCGCTTCCGGAAAGCGTGTACCTGGATGATTTGTTTGCGCCGGAGGCCGGGTTTCAAGCTTCCTCCGTGCGCTGGACACCCGCAGATGAACTACTCAGCGTGCCCATTGGATTGCTGGATGATCCGCGAAGTCAACTCCAAGCCGAACTTTCCATCGATTTTGCCCATGAAGGTAATCTGTTTGTGTACGGTGCTCCCGGAACGGGAAAAACCTACCTGCTTAGAACCTTATGCATGTCGCTGGCTCATAAATATTCGCCGTCCGAAGTCCATCTGTACATTATGGATTTCGGAGGCAGTTCCTTTAAGCAAATTGAGCGCTTGCCCCACTGCGGCGGCGTGATGACGCTGGAACAGGAATCAAAAATCAATCAGTTCATGCTCTATCTGTTCCGCCTCATCGATGAACGGAAGAAGTTGTACGAAGATGCCCGAAGCGACGGATTTATCGATTACCGGAACCAAGGTGGACAATTACCGGCCATCGTAGTCTTCATTGATAACTATTTTGCATTGTCAGAAACATACGAGACGGTCGACGAAAAGATGATCATGCTGTCCCGGGAAGGCCTGAAATACGGCATATTCCTTGTAGCTTCAGCTACGAATGCGGGGCTCGTCAGATATAAACTGTCCGTCAATTTCAAAATGGCCGTGTCGCTACAGCTTACGGATAAGAGTGAATATGACGGAATTGTGGGCCGGACGGAAGGATTGGAACCGGCGAAGATTGCGGGCCGGGCCCTTGTCCGCGGCAAACCGCCGCTGGAATTCCAAACCGCGGTTCCGGAATTCCGGGAGCGGGAAATGGAGCAGGTCATCTCAGCCTTTGAAGGATGGGCTGCTAAGGGACTTATCCCGGTGGCGGCTCCGGTTCCGGTGATGCCGTCCAGAATCGATATTGCCGAAATCAATGAAGGGGTTCCGCAGCTTGCGATCGGTCTGGCGGATCAAGATTTGCAGCCGGTCTGCGTGGATTTGATGGCTACGCCGTTCCTGATGATCGCCGGAGATTCGATGGCAGGCAAGAGCACTCAACTGGTTGCCTGGATTAGTATGCTGAATGAGAAGCTGGGCATGGATCAGTTGGATGTGTATGCACTGGATTCCAATTCGATGGGGCTCTTCGAAATGATGGAAAACCCGAACGTCAGGGATTTGGCCCAAGTGGAAGACATGTTCAGTCTGGTTGAAGACTTGAAACGG
>DJTQ01000212.1 GCA_002439285.1 Paenibacillaceae bacterium UBA6304 | reverse complement strand
CCTACTCTATCTGCGCCTGTCTTACCTGCGCCTACTCTATCTGCACCTGTCCTATCTACGCCTGTCTTACCTGCCCCTACTCTATCTGCGCCTGTCTTACCTGCGCCTGTCTTATCTGCACCAACGCCAAGTTCCTTCATTACATCAGGCTTTTTTGTTATATCCGGCTGCTTCCCTACACTTGGTTCCTTCTTGCCCGGCCCCTTAGCTACACTTGATGCCCGACCCGCCGCCTCTGCTCCAGGTACCTTAACCTGATCCATTTTCACTGTAATTCTATGATTTGTTCCCGGTTCCTTAAACGGCCCCCATTTCTCATTCATTCTGAGATTACCTCCATCTGGATTCATGCTGCAGCGTGAGCATACCTACTGACGAGCATTTCTGTACCCTAGCGTTTCGCAACGTTATATCTAATGCTCGATATACTTATAGATATGAAATCCTCTCATCTGCTAGAACCCGTTCGGGAAAGGAGGCTTAATGAAAGTAAACAAAGACACCGTTTGTTCATATTAATCCGGCCTCAGACTTGCATACAGCCTAGTTTCGAATCATATACATACGTGACGATATTCAAAAATAGGACACCTCGCTCAGCAGACATGATACCGCTTTCCTAATTCTCATTTATTTGGGAATCCGTCATGTACCCCAAATGAAATATAAGGGAGCTTCGGGGCGCTATTTATCCATTTATCCGTTGTTTAAGGAGAATAAGGGACTTTGAGGGACTTATTTTGCGGATGAGGCACTCCAATGCTAATTAATAGACGTGATTCAAGCAAATAGAGCCCCAAAAGTCCCTTATTATTGAGTCCAAGCCGAGTTTTGGAGAAATAGAGCCCCAAAAGTCCGCTTGATATGAAGATGTAGTTGTAGAAGGAGATGCAGACGGGGATGCAATTGCCACTAGAGATTCCCATTCCACTCTCTGCTGTTAATGTCCCCCTGAAGAAAGGCAGCAAAAAGACCATACCCAAATCGGACATGGCCTGCGTTTTCTTATTTAATTGTCGTGGATTAAGCCCAGCTAGGTTGAATTTTGAGAATCGGCAGATCTTCTTGTACCGTAACCGAAGCTTTACCTGCTTCCGGTGCCTTCTCTTTCCCTTCCGAAATGCGCCAAATGTCGGCGCCGAGTCCGGATAGTTTCTCCGCCAGATGCACATAACCGCGATCAATATGATGTGTACCGCTCACTTCGGTCGTTCCGTCGGCAACTAAGCCGGCAATGATTAAAGCAGCCCCGGCTCTGAGGTCAGTAGCGCAAACTTTAGCACCGCTAAGTTTAGCTCCTCCAGTCACGATGGAACTGCGGCCTTCCACCTTGATTTCCGCATTCATCAACCGGAATTGGTCCACGTGCATAAACCGATTCTCGAACACGGTTTCCGTAACCACGCTTGTGCCTTCCGATACGAGTAGCAGCGCCATCATTTGCGACTGCATATCCGTCGGGAATCCCGGGTATGGTAAGGTCTTGACGTCTACCGCTTTCAGTGTCTTATCGGCAATGACACGTACTCCATTTTCGAAGATATCTACTTGAACGCCCATCTCTTCAAGCTTGGAAATAATCGGACCGAGATGGTCCGCGATTGCGCCCTCCACAAATACGTTGCCTCCGGTCATGGCGGCAGCGATCATGAAGGTCCCCGCCTCAATGCGGTCAGGAATCACCGTATGTTCTACTCCATGAAGCTTCTCAACGCCTTCGATTCGGATAACGCCGGTACCGGCCCCCCGTACGATTGCGCCCATTCCGTTCAAATAATTTGCCAAATCGACGATTTCCGGTTCTTTAGCGGCATTCTCAATCACTGTCGTTCCTTCGGCCAAAGTAGCCGCCATCATGATGTTTTCCGTTGCCCCCACGCTGGCCACGTCCAGATAGATCTTTGCCCCGCGCAGACGGCCTTGGGATTTAGCTTCAATGAAGCCCTGGCCGAGGTTGATTTCCGCTCCCATTGCCTCAAAACCCTTGAGATGCTGGTCAATCGGTCTTGTACCAATCGCGCAGCCTCCCGGTAATGAAATCCGTGTATAACCCGTTCGGGTCAGCAAAGGACCCATGACAAGAAAAGACGCCCGCATTTTCCGCACCCACTCGTACGGCGCTTCACAGGAGGCGATGGTTTTCGCATCGACCGTAATGACTTCACGGTCATATGTAACAGTCGCGCCCAGCGATTCCAATACTTTATTAATAGTCATTACATCATCCAGCGGAGGAGCGTCACGGATCACGCTTACGCCTTCTTCCCCCAACAAGGATGCTGCAATGATTGGTAGCACTGAATTTTTAGCTCCGCTTACTTTAACGTTCCCGGCCAAAACATTGCCACCGCGGACGATAAATTTGCTCATCTTGGTTCCCTCCGCGCGTTCATTTTCACCATTTCCCCTAAACTTCATCATATCATCGGTCATTTGAGGCGCACAAGGCTCTAAACCTGTCGAAAAGTACAGTAATACCGAGGAAACGGCGCTCTCGTTAAGCTAGAGTTTCCGTAACGTATTGTAGTCCTTATTCACCATTGTTGACACAATGTTTTGATGTTATTCGACAAATTCCCTCGTCCTCTAGTCTAACACACTTATAACCAAAGACTTAGGAATTAAAACATATACTTCAGCATTTGCGTGTATCCCCAATACTCAAGCACGAAGGCCGCTACAAATCGTCCCAGAACGACTGAGAACAGCAGATGGAGCAGCTTGCCCTGCGGTCCCTTCGGATGGCGGATGAATAAATCCAGCTTGAGATTTTGCAGTGCCCACCAAGAGACGGCGATACATGCCAGCGACACAAGGATCGCCGTAAGCCCATTTACTCCCACCACTGCGGGTACAGACTCCATCGGATCCACATGAACTTCCTCCCCGACACGATATATTTATGCCGCAGATACCCAATCGGTTAATAATAATTCCTTTAAATATATCGGGTAAAGTAATGTAAAAATATAGACCCTATATATCATACTTGCCAGCGTGATAATAATCCAGTATTTCTTTCACTTGCAAAGGCTTCCATTATCCTCTATTATTCATTTTATTCAATTTTCTGTATCTTTTCGAAAGGAATGAACTAAATCATGATTGCTGAAGTCATTGTCTATACCTTGGCTGATGCGAAAGCTGCAGCTTCTAGCGGGGTCAATCGTCTGGAAATTATTACATCGCCTACAGAGGGTGGATTGACCCCTTCCCTTGGCCTTGTTCAAATGATCCGTGAGGAAGTGGATCTGGATTTCCGCGTTATGATCCGCCCGCATAGCCGAAGCTTTTGCTACGATCCGGATGATATCCGTACCATGGAGCGTGATATCGCGGCGTTTCGAAACATCGGTGCCAGGGGGTTTGTCCTAGGAATGCTTACCCCTGACGGCGCCATCGATGAAACAGGACTTATCCGCCTGCTGAAAGTCGCTGAAGGACTACCCGTTACGTTCCACAGGGCCTTTGATGAAATTCGGAATCAGGAGCAGGCTTTCTCCGTATTAAGCCGTTATCCGGGGATCACCCACGTTCTCACTTCAGGTGGACGTTCCTCCGTCCTCGAGGCCACTGCAGCTATTCGCCGGCTACAATTGCTTAGTGAGCAATCCGGCCCGACGGTACTTCCTGGTGCAGGGCTTCATCCCGACCGTCTGGAAGCCTTTCTGAAGGAAACTTCGGTCCGTGAATTCCATATGGGTTCCGGCGTACGCAAAAACGGAGATCTTATGCAGCCGATGGATCCGGACAAGCTTAACCAGGTTCGCAGCATCGCAGACCGCTTCCAATAAGAGGTGGTTCAAAAAGTCATCTTTTGATCACGAAGTGCCTCAGGTTGCATATCCGACATCGAATCTTGAATTCAGGCGGGCCTAGAGGATGCCTTCGAAGTATGTTTCCTGCGGAAACATTTGAGGTGCTCACGTAGGTTATGCCTATGCTACGCTCCTCAGTCCCTCCTTCATCCAACCTTCTTGGTGCTGAAAAGTCGACTTTTTGAACGCACCCTATAAGATTGTCTTTAATATGTTCGTTGCGGCCGGCAGCAATTCCTGCACGACACAAAACGACAAAAAACCGGGCCCCTGAGGCCCGGTTCCTGTTGTTCCCCTACTCCTTGGAGCGGCTGGAAACATTAATTCGCGTAATCGCCTTTTGTAAGGCCAACTCCGCACGACGATGATCGATCCGATCCTGTCCGGCTGCGGACAGTCTGCGTTCGGCCCGCTCCCGGGCCGCGATTGCCCGCTCCAGGTCGATTTCTTCCGGAAGCTCTGCGCTTTCAGCCAATACGATGGCCTTATCGCCCTGAACTTCGACAAATCCGCCGTGAACGGCGATCGTCTGAGTCTTGCCTCCGGATTTAATCACAAGCGGAGCAACCTGCAATGGGGTTACAAACGGGATATGCCCCGGCAGGATGCCAAGATCCCCCTCCAGTCCGCGTACGCTCAGGCTTTCGACTTCCTGCGAGAACACGACGTGCTCCGGTGTGACGATTTCCAATAAAAAGGTGTTCACTTTCATCCCTCCTGTTCGTGGGACGTTCATTTCTGAAGCATCCGCCTTAACGGTGCGACTTACAACGTCTTCGCTTTCTCAACGGCTTCTTCAATCGTACCTACAAAGAGGAAAGCCCCTTCAGGCAGGTTGTCATGTTTACCGTCCAGAATTTCTTTGAAGCTGCGAACCGTTTCCGCAATCGGAACGAATTTACCAGGGATACTAGTGAATTGTTCGGCAACAAAGAACGGCTGCGACAGGAAGCGTTCGATCTTCCGGGCACGGGCCACGAGCAGCTTGTCATCCTCGGACAATTCGTCCATACCCAGGATGGCAATGATATCTTGAAGCTCTTTATAACGAGCCAAAATTTGTTTAACACCTTGAGCGACATTATAGTGCTCTTCTCCGACAATTTCCGGGGTCAGCATCCGGGAGCTGGAAGCCAATGGATCCACGGCAGGGAAAATCCCTTTCTCGGAAATTTTACGCTCCAGGTTCGTCGTTGCATCCAAGTGAGCAAACGTTGTGGCCGGAGCAGGGTCCGTATAGTCATCCGCAGGCACGTAAATCGCCTGGATCGAAGTAACGGATCCTTTTTTCGTCGAAGTAATCCGTTCTTGCAGCTGACCCATTTCGGTAGCCAGCGTAGGCTGATAACCTACCGCGGAAGGCATCCGGCCGAGCAAGGCCGAAACCTCGGAGCCCGCTTGCGTGAAACGGAAGATATTATCGATAAACAAGAGTACGTCGCGGCCTTCCTGATCACGGAAGTACTCGGCCATTGTAAGACCGGTCAATGCAACGCGCAGACGAGCGCCTGGAGGTTCGTTCATTTGTCCGAACACCATCGCCGTTTTCTCGATAACGCCGGATTCCGTCATTTCCATGTAGAGGTCATTACCTTCACGGGTACGTTCCCCTACGCCGGCAAATACGGAGATACCGCCATGCTCCTGGGCGATGTTACGAATCAATTCCTGAATCGTTACGGTCTTACCTACACCCGCACCACCGAACA
>DJTQ01000138.1 GCA_002439285.1 Paenibacillaceae bacterium UBA6304 | reverse complement strand
ACCATCAGCCGGTGAATTCCCGGGTTGAAATGAAAACGCACTCTCCCTGGCGGGATCGTGATCCCTGCAGAATAATACGAATTTGCTGCCGGAAAAGAAATGAAGTAACCGATCCCGTTGGTACCCATGCCGCGATGGGCCAATCGCGGTGCAACGGTGCTGAGCAGTTTTTTCATACGATCCAAATCCGCACCGGCAACCGCTCTGCTCCAGGCCAAGGCAAAACCGCGGCTTCGCACCACCATTTCATAGAACGGCAGCATCTCGGCCGCTATCTTCCGCAAAAGCCATGCTGTCGGAAGCTGTCCCACACGGCTCCGGCGCACGGCTCTCCTCTTGCCCCATTGGTACTGATGCTCATGAACGTGCATATTTAATCTTCTCCTTGTTGAAAGCAAGATTTTCTTCCAAATCAAATACGCAAACCATGATTAATGCATCGTATGCAACCACCTGCTATATTGGGTGGGCGTTGACCGGCCAATTCTTCCAATAGATCTTCCGATCGATTCTATTGGACAAACCGATTTGTTCGTTGATATGCTTATCCCTAGAAGTGAGGAAAACAAGAATATATTCTAAGCAGAGGGGATTTTGAGCGCTGTGCCAACGATAAGACAACTTTGGACCGAACAGGATTTTCAGGAAGCGCTGGACCGGCAGCTCCGCATCCGCGTATTCCGTAACGACCATATGGTGGACAATGAAACGCATATCATCCGATTTACCGATGATACCGTCATTACGCAAAGCGGAGTCAGCGAATTAACGTATCACCCGCGCCAGGACAGTCAGTTTTTTGAGCTAAAAAAATAATACTCCGGGCGGATCGGCCCAAAATAAAAAGACGCCGCGGGGCGTCTTTTTTCTGGAATATCGATTTCTTTTCCCACTCTTCTTGCACCTTGCACCATGCGCAGAAAATAAGAGACATTTAGGGTCTTATTTTCGCAATAGATAGCTTTCCGAAGAAAATAAGGGACTTTTAAGGTCTTATTTTGCCGCAATAATGCCCAAACCTCCAATTTTAGCAAGATCCAAAGAAATAGGGCCCTAAAAGTCCCTTATATCTCGCTCAAATCCTATATTCGAAAAATAGCGCCCAAAAAGTCCACTAATTGTTATATTGTATCGAGAGCCGGGGGTCGGGGAATCGGGAGTCGAGAGTGCCTCTTACATTCTAGGCGGATTCTTTTAGAGAGATTTGTTCCGGCTCGGCGTCAGGGGTTTCTTTTCCGTAACGGATAAAGATCCATACACCACCCAAAATGGCAACCCCTGCAACCAACTGCAGACCGGTCAGGCTCTCCTTAAGCAGCAGCCAGGCCAGTAAAGAGGCGAATACCGGCTCACCCAGGACCGCCATCGAAACAGCGGAAGCGCTGATAAACTTCATCAGCCAATTGAACAAATAATGTCCGAACAAGGTCGGTACGATGGCAAGCAGCAGGTAAATCCCCCACTCTTTCGGCGCATATCCGGTAAAGGGGTATCCGAGTGCCAGATTATACACCGCGAGCAGCGACCCAGCCATAAAAAATACGCAAAAATTATACACGAAAGCGCTCATGTCCTTAAGCAGTTGTTTGCCGATCAGCATATGTACCGCGACCGCAACCGTACCGAGCAAGGAAAGAAGATCGCCATGGAGCGCCGTACCCGACAAATTAAAATCACCCGAGCCGATCGCTATAGATCCGAGGAGAGCCACGCCCATGCCTACCAGCATAGGACGGTTGATTTTTGCGCCGAACAGAAAGAAAGAACCGAACATCACGAGAATCGGCTCCAGCGTAAGAATGACCGTTGAGCTCGCCACGGTGGTCAAACGCAAGGAGCTCATCCACAATAGGAAGTGAAGTCCTAGCATCGTCCCGGACAGCAACAGGCCGCGCCATTGTTTGGCGGTTAGGTTTATTATTTCTTTGCGGTATTTCCACACGAACGGCAGCATCAGCAAATTTGTAAGGTATAGACGATACATGCCCACAACGGATACTTCTGCGCTCGACCAGCGAATAAAGATGGACGAGAACGAAATTGCAATAATTCCTATGATATATAGAAGCTCATACGAGACCGATGACTTGGATTTGAGATTCATGAGAACTGCTCCCCGCTTCAATATGGTTATGGCGTTAGATTCCGTAACTTACTTTGGGATTCGGTAAGCCGTCCCTAATTATAGACGATGCCCGTGAGTTCGTTCAATGAAAATATGAATAGAATATGAAAGCAACAAATACCCGGGGTTCCATATCACCAATTGTTATAGAACGAATATTCATTTTGAAGCTCCTCAAACGGTGTGCTACATTGTAGATATTCACAGGAATCGCTTGTTTACTTAGGAATTCTAAATAAAGGGGACTCATTCATGGACATCAATCCCAGTAATCCAATTGTATCGCCAAAATGGCTGCTGGCCCGGATGTACGAGCCGGACCTCGTCATTGTGGACTGCCGTTTTGAGCTCGGAAATCCGGAAGCGGGGCAGGCGGCTTATGCCGTCTCCCACATTCCCGGCGCCGTATTCCTGGATGTCGAGAGAGACCTCTCGGCACCGGTTGGAAATCACGGCGGACGGCATCCTTTGCCCGATCCGCAGGCGCTTGCCGCCCGCTTGGGGAGCGCGGGCATCGGGAACGACACCCGCGTCGTCGCCTACGACGACCAGGGCGGCTTGTACGCCGCGCGGCTGTGGTGGCTGCTGCGCTGGCTGGGCCATGACAACGTCGTTGTCATGGACGGGGGCTTTGCCGCCTGGCAAGCCGGCGGCTTTCCCGTGAACGACTCGGTGCGCACCACGGTGCCCGCGTCGTTCACGCCAAACGTCCGCGGCGACATGCTCGCGGACGTGGACGAGGTCCGCCGGGCGCTCCGCGATCCCGGCGTCCTGCTGGTGGACTCCCGCGACGCTTCGCGGTACACGGGAGACCAGGAACCGATTGACGCGAAGGCCGGGCATATCCCCGGCGCGATCAATCGGTTCTGGAAGGGCGTGCTGGATGACCAGGGGGCCTGGCTTGCGGAGCCTGCGCTCCGCGAGCAGCTCGCCCCAGTCATCCAAGCACTGGACGCCGGCCGCAGCGCCATCGTCTACTGCGGCTCCGGCATCAGTGCCTGCCCGAACGTGCTGGCGCTGCACCGGCTGGGCTACCCGCAGGCGAAGCTCTATGCGGGTAGCTGGAGCGATTGGATTAGTTACGAGGATAATCCCATTACAACTCAAGAGAAGTAAAAAACTAAGAGCCGCGCTATGCGCCGGCTCTTTTGTCTGATTATGACCATACCATCGATAGTCCTACTGCCTATCGATCATGATTGATTTGATATAACTGGGTCATACCTTGATATGTCACTTCCACACGCAAATCTTCCTGCTTCAAAAAAGTCACTCTTCCTGATGAATCTACCTGCCCTGCCTCGGGATTCAGCACTTTGTAGGAGGCTTCGGAGGGAACAGAATAATCCATTCCGTTATCCATAGTGACTACCGGATTGAGGCGGAGATAAGGTTCTTCCTGCCAGGAAATTGACATATAGTCGCTAACTTCCAACTTCACCGGTTGACCGGGTTCTTTCCCGGCGAACATGATTAGTGGACTATGTACTCGTCTGGACCAGGAACTCTCGTCATGCACCCCGATAGGATCCATCTGAAAAAATAAATCCTGTCCATATTTAAATCCCTTCGACAAAAGTAAATCTACCAATGGATCGATTACCATTTCTTCCGTAGCTCCCATGTCCAGCCAAATCTTCACATCCGGCTTCCCGGTTTCTTGCGTCCACTCTTCATACGCTGGTCCGTTAGCTACCCATGTGGAGACAGACATTGCACCGATCATCGAAAACAACTCCGGATGGTGATAGCCCATCCAAAACGCCTGCACCCCGCCAAATGACGATCCCATGATCATCCGATGTTCCCTGTCCGGGATCGTTCTGTATGTTGAATCCGCGAAGGGAATGACGGTTTCAATAAAAAACCGGGTAAATTCCTCCGCCCCGGTTCCATCCGAAGGAACAGAATCATTAGGGAAAGGGACATACTCATTCCCCCGGTCTGACCCTTCGCCTGCATCGACTGCAACTACAATGACTTTTTCCATCTTGCTCTCTTTAACAAGCTCGTCTACCTTCTTGTCAACCAGCCACTCTTTATTGAAAGAACTGGTGCCGGTATTGAACACATTCCGCCCGTCGTTCATATACACTACAGGATAACGGTCTTCGCCGGTTTCATAACCCGGCGGCAGGTAAACAAATATTCTCCGTTCCCCGAGCTTCTCTATGCTCACTGTACCTTTGGTCTCATCTGGAGCATTATTGACCTTCAGGGTTGGCGAAGGCTGAACAGAGGTTGGCTTCTGTCCTTCAGCACAACCTGTAACCGCTAATATTACTAATGCGACAAGTCCCCAAATACTATACTTATAAATCCAATTTCTGATCATTTATTCCCCTCCGCTTAATAGTTCAAACGTTTGCATAAATATAAAGGGTCCTCAATTTCTACGTATCCGTACCGTGTTCCTTATTTAGGAGGCTACTCATAACCTCCTCTAACACCTCCGTATCTACGATCCTGATTTTTGCAGAGATTATATATCCGATATCAAACAGGTGCAGAACTGCTGCATCCCCTTCTTATTTCCTGACTGATGCTCACATGCTTCAAGGATTGCACGCACTCTCCTCTTTAGTATCTTACCGCCATTATACCTGACCGATGCGTATCTTTCTTCCTTCTTTTTCACACGACTTCTTTAAAAAAGCATATTCCTGTCCTCCAATCCTCCGCTGCTTTAAGAAGGCCTTTTGAGTCCTCCGCCATTTCGAACATTTCTCTCTCCTCGCTCGGCACCGGAATTACGTTGTATTTGCTCGTTTCATTTCAAAAAAAGACGCCGAGGTCGGCGTCTCTTTCGTATTTTATTTATAGTACGAGGTCGTCAACGGAATAAATACGGAACCGCCTCGCTGAGCGTCCCCACGAACATACAACGACTTCACCCCCGCAATATTTGCTTCAATCGTCACCAGACCGTCCTCTACTCTCACATCCTGTTGTTTGAGCACGGTGTCGGTATCGCTATCCTGAATCGTAAATTCCTTGAGGTCCTCTCCGATGGCCGCGACTTGAATGTACAACTTTTGGTATTTGCCTTCCGGATATAGCATGAACGAACTACCGCGGGCCCCGCTTCCATTGTCGAAGAAGACGTCCTTGTAATCCTCGCCGTTATAAACGGTCATATTCGGGTCCTTGGTATGATAACCGGAATCAAAACCTTTGGCAATGGAGACCCCTTCGGTTTGCTCGCCCAGTTCGATTGTATTCGTCTTTCCGTCAAAATTCACATTGACGCCCAGAAGATTGGATACAGCGCGGACAGGTAAATATGTATTATTGTCATAAGTAATCGGAGTAATCACCGCCCCGCTACTATTCGTCAGTTGCACGGGCTGTCCGTCCACTTTGAATTTCATTCCCGTATTTAGATAAGCTTTGATCTCCTTCAAATTAGAACCGGCATATACGCCCGTCCCCAAGCATCCCAGCATGGCAACGGAAATTAGCGAGACAGCTAATTTTTTGTGCATTTTTGTCCATACCTCCCCAAATTATTTTAATTTTAAAATGATTTAGAGAGAGTATATACAGTTTTTTCTATTTAGGCAATATGATAATTTACCCTCCTCTTCGATTTGCCCAGCCTGCGAATAACTTAGGGCTAACTCAGCTTTGCTGATACACCGTGGCGGTCAACTTGTCCTCTTGGCAAAGAAACATATAGTAAATGCCTTCTCCGTACTCTTCTAGGTCTTCCCAGTCCAGTTGTCCGATAAAGACCATGCTCTTGGCGCAGCAAGGGCACGCCGGATACTCCGCATCCTGAACCCAGCTTGGATGTCCTCCGATTTGAGAATTATGCTGCGATAACCCCCACTCTGTCGTATAAAATGCGGAACGCGGCTGAGATGATAACGCCAGCAAAGGGCCTGCCGCCAAATATTCCCCGTCATATTCCTCTGAGCTGATGTCTTGCAGATAGTCCGGAATCCGGTTAAATCGGCTCCAACCCGGAATTCCGCAGGAATCGTACTCCATGTAAATCACGCCGTAACAGCCGCATCTTACACAGGTTTGTATTTGAAGCCGATCTCCGGTCAAATTTAAATAAGACAGCGACGGATGAGCTGTAGCCACATCCATTAGCGTGT
>DJTQ01000120.1:2526-2992 GCA_002439285.1 Paenibacillaceae bacterium UBA6304 | reverse complement strand
AGAACAATCCGAATTCCGGTGCATATGGTAGAAACGATCAACAAGTTGATCCGGGTGTCCCGTCAACTCCTGCAGGAGTTGGGGCGTGAACCGACGCCGGAGGAGATCGCTGCAGAAATGGATCTCAGCGTCGAAAAAGTGCGTGAAATCATGAAAATCGCTCAAGAGCCCGTGTCGCTGGAGACGCCGATCGGGGAAGAGGATGACTCCCATCTCGGCGATTTTATTGAAGACCAAGAAGCGTTGGCGCCTGCCGATGCAGCTGCATACGAACTCCTGAAGGAACAGCTGGAGGATGTCCTTGATACCCTCACGGAACGCGAAGAGAATGTGCTTCGTCTGCGTTTCGGATTGGATGACGGCCGAACGAGAACATTGGAGGAAGTAGGCAAGGTGTTCGGTGTAACAAGGGAGAGAATTCGCCAGATCGAGGCGAAGGCACTCCGTAAGCTGCGCCATCCGAGCC
>DJTQ01000120.1:0-2251 GCA_002439285.1 Paenibacillaceae bacterium UBA6304 | reverse complement strand
CGTAAGCTGCGCCATCCGAGCCGTAGCAAACGGCTGAAGGATTTTCTCGAATAAGCGAAGACTCCCGACCTTCTGCAGTTAAGCAGCAAGGTCTTTTTTTTCACGGAAAATGATAGCAAATAGCAACAAACTAGAAAAGAAAGGTCTACTTCTTTTCTCTGGAATTATTTCCTTCTTTTTCTTTATTGTTCTTTATTTTAGCTTTTTTCCCTGGCTATTGCAAATGGCTTGATCGGAAATATGGGTATGGAGATGGATTAAAAAATGGGTGGTGTGATTGCGTCATGAAACTTTCAGCAAGATTACAGCAGATTGCCGATCAGCTTCCTCCTGGATGCCGGTTTGCGGATATCGGATCGGATCATGCTTTGCTTCCGGTATATGCAGTGCAAAGCGGGCGCGCTTCTTTTGCCGTGGCGGGCGAAGTGAACGACGGGCCTCTGGAAGCCGCTAAGCGACAAGTAGGCGAGGCCGGAGAGAGTAAGCGGGTGTCCGTTCGCAAAGGGGACGGATTGGCCGTTATCGAGCCAGGAGAAGTAGATGCCATTACGATCGCCGGCATGGGCGGAGCGTTAATTGCTTCAATTCTGGAGGCGGGCAAAGATAAATTGGTGGGAGTTAAGCGGCTTGTGCTTCAGCCGAATGTCGGTGAGGATATTGTACGGAGTTGGCTTTTTGCCAACAGCTGGTATTTGACGGGAGAATCCATTCTTGAGGAAGACGGCAAAATTTATGAAATCCTTACGGCGGATGCAGGAGCGGATACCGCCAAGCTTAATGACCATTTGTACGCGGAGCGAACGATTCCCGGAAGTGCTATTTCACTTACCAAAGACCTTTTCCTCCTCATGGGGCCGCATTTGACGGATTCGCCGAGCGAGGTGTGGTTTACTAAATGGCGCTCGGAAATTAATAAGCTGGATAAGATCCGGCAATCTGTGGCGTCCTCCAAGCAGGAGGCTTCGCGTGAGAAAGAAGAGTCGTTGAATCAACTTTCGAACCGGCTTAAGGAGGTAGTGACATGTTTGCAAAAGGCCAAACTGTAATTCAATATATGGAACAGCTCGCTCCCAAGCATGTGGCGATGGAGGATGACAAAATCGGTCTGCAGCTCGGGAGTTTGCAAAAAGAAATTACAGGCGTGCTGACCGCGCTTGACGTCAATGAAGAGGTGGTTGACGAAGCGATTGCGCTAGGCGCAAATCTGATCATTGCCCACCATGCGATCATTTACCGTCCGCTCCGGAATTTGCAGAGCGACACGCCAATGGGCAAAGTATACGAGAAGCTGATTAAGCATGATATCGCCGTTTATGTGGCGCACACGAACCTGGATGTGACCGAAGGCGGGATGAACGACTGGATGGCGGAGGCGCTTGGTATCGAGAGCAGCTCGCCTGTCGAAGATATCCACACCGATCACTTGTACAAGCTCGTCGTGTTCGTTCCGAAAGATCATCATCAACGCGTGCTGGACGCAGTATTGAACGCCGGAGCAGGGGCTATCGGCAATTACAGCCATTGCAGTTTCAATATCGAAGGATACGGTACCTTCGTACCCGGTGAAGGCACCGATCCGTTCATTGGTAAGCAGGGCCGTATGGAAAAGGCGGAGGAAATACGGATTGAGACCGTTGTGCCCCAAAGTATCCGCAGCAAGGTGATCCAGGCCATGCTGAAGAGCCATCCTTATGAAGAGGTGGCTTACGATCTGTATCCGATGGATCTAAAGGGCCGGACCTTCGGATTGGGAAGAGTCGGGAAGCTGAAGGAGCCGGTTACTCTCGATCAATTTGTCCTCCGGGTAAAAGAGAAACTGGATGTTCCGTTTGTTCGGGTGGTCGGTAATTTGGATCGCCAGATTAAAAAGGCGGCAGTGATCGGCGGCTCAGGCGGAAAGTATTGGAAGGCAGCCATGTTCCGTGGAGCGGATGTGCTCGTTACCGGAGACATCGATTATCATACGGCTCAAGATGCATTAATGGCCGGTTTAACTTTGATTGATCCCGGACACAACGCCGAGAAGATCATGAAGGTCAGAGTGGCTATGTGGCTTAGGGATAAACTGGAAGAAAATAAATACGAAACAAAGGTCTTTTCTTCCGAGGTTCATACCGAGCCGTTTTATTTCCTGTAGTTTCATACTTGTGATTCGGCGGCAATGCCTGTATACTATCAAGTGTTGCCTTCGAAAGTTTGACAGACAATCGCCGGCGGCTTAACGGCCGCGGGAGGAAAGTCCGGGCTCCAT
>DJTQ01000216.1 GCA_002439285.1 Paenibacillaceae bacterium UBA6304 | reverse complement strand
TGTGCTTCTTCGCATCGAAATTATATGAAGGGGCGAATAAGATGAAAGTTCTCAAGGTACCCGCCAGAACAATAGCCGTCTTCGTATTGCCGTGTCTGCTGCTTTATGTGTGCCTTGTTTTTGTTCCGATCCTGGTTTCGTTTTATAGCGGCTTGCTGAAATGGGACGGTATCTCGAATGCGCAATTTATCGGCCTGGCCAATTTCCGGGATATGTTTGTGAATGATCCCGTTTTCTGGCCGTCGGTCAGACGAACACTGTTGTACGCGCTGGCCTCCATGCTGGAGATCCCACTCTGTCTTTGGATGGCGATTCTGCTGCACCGTTATTTGAAAAATGGAAGTAGAATGGCGTCCGTATACTTCACGCCCGTCATTTTATCGGTCGTTATTATCGGGCAGTTGTGGAAGACCATCTATAACCCTACCTCCATGGGCGGCATGTTGAACGGCGTGCTGGTCTCCCTTGGTTTGGACAGTTGGACTCATAACTGGCTGACGGAACCGAATATCGCCATGTACAGCATTTATCTCGTTTCGCTCTGGCAGTACTTCGGATACCATCTCCTGATTCAATATACCGGGGTGACAAATATTCCGGAAGAGCTTTATGAAGCCGCCAAAATCGACGGAGCAGAAGGGTTCAAAGCGGATCGCTACATTACTATGCCGCTTATTGTTCCGATCTTTAAAATATCGATTGTTCTCGCGTTCATCGGCTCCTTGCAGGCTTTCGACATGGTCATGGTCATGACAGGCGGAGGGCCGGCCCATGCGACCGATGTCATTTCGACGCATATGTACAATAGTTCGTTCCTGTCGTTGAAATACGGGTACGGAAGTGCGATTGCAACCTTCCTGGTAGCGGTATGCCTGGTGTTCACGGTCATGATCAATTTCTTTTTTAACAAACTCGAAAAAAGATACAGCTAGGAAGGAGTGCGCGATATGTCAAAATTCAAAAAGGGAGTCGTGTATCTCCTGTTTGCCATCCCTGTCGTTACCCAGCTTTATCCGCTGCTTTGGCTGCTGTTCTATTCTTTGAAAACCAATGAGGAAATCCTGGACGGCAGCTTTTTTTCACTGCCGAATGCGCCTCAATGGCATAATTACAAAGAAGCTTATGAAGCGGGGAATTATTTGAAATACTTGTCCAACAGTGTTCTGGTGACAGGGGTTACGATGATTTGCGTATTGCTCCTGAGCTCCATGGTGGCTTATGCCATCTCCCGGTTTCGCTGGAAATACGGCGCGGTGGCGATGACCGTCTTTTTGATGGGCATGATGATCCCGATGCAGGCCACCTTGCTCCCATTAATGGTGATTTTCAAAAATGTAGACATTTTAAATACGCATTTGTCACTGATCCTGCCTTATATCGCTTTCTCAACGCCGATCGCGGTCTTTATTCTTAGCGGATTCATGAAGGGAATTCCCCATGAAATCGAGGAATCGGCATACATCGACGGAGCAAGCGCATACCGCATTTTTCGCAGTGTTATTATCCCAGTGTCCGTCCCGCCGATGATGACGGTTTGTATCTTGACCTTTATCTCGATCTGGAATGAATACATTCTGGCGGCGACTTTCATATCCTCCGAGAAATTAAAAACTTTGCCGTTCGGGGTTTATACCTTCGTCAGCCAGTATTCGGTCAATTACGGCAACATCGGCGCGTTTCTGGTGATGGGAGCCCTGCCCGTCATTCTGATTTATTTCTTCCTGTCCGGACAAATTACGAAAGGGATGGTTGCGGGAGCGGTTAAGGGCTGAAGCATTACATTTAAGGATCGTTACAAATCCAATCTATCTATTTATAATAGAAGAGCAGCAAAACATCGATGGAAGGAGGTTATCCATGCCTACCGGTTTTCGTTCCATACACCATCGCCTGTTTTTGCTGTTTCTTTTTTGCATGTCCGGGTGTGTGCTCATACTCAGCCTGCTTTATTACAATCGGACCACGGACCAGTTTCACGAGAAAATAAGCGATTTATCGCAAAAAAACGTGGCTCAAACCGCGGGGTTGTTCAGTTTGATGTATCAGGGTTACGATAGTCTTTCAAAATCGCTTAGCAACAATTTCGAAATGATCCGGCTGTTGAATGAAACCAGCGATGAGCCGGCGGTAGAATTTATTAACGAGCAAAGAATTACCAGTATTATCGGAGCGATATTTTATTCGCGGGACGATCTCGTCGGGATTCACGTGATAACCAATAAAGGGAAGGTATACAATTACGGGAATTATATGAATGTTGTAAAGCCGGACTATCCGGATGAAGAATGGTACCGACAGTTGAAGGATTCCTCGGGGAAAATGGTCTGGCTCGGCGTGTATACGCATTCATTGATCGACCAGGTGGAGGATAGCCCCGTTTTTGCGTTTGGACGGCAAATCTATGATTTAAACGAACATAAGCCGATCGGCATCGTGCTATATGAAATGAATCCACAGCCTATTCTGAATGCCCTGGATAATTTGAAACTCGGGGCTCATAGTGAAGTTTTTCTGGTATCCCAGGATGGTCGTGTCGTATCTTCGGGAGAGGAGTTACCACCGGAACTCGAACGACTGCCTTTGAGTGACCCTTTGGGCAATGTGCTAGTGAAGCAGGATTTGAAGCATCTGATCGTCGCCTCGCGATTGCCGTCCTCGGGTTGGTCGGTTGCCAGTATGACACCGAATCGCGATCTCAATGTGGAATTGGTAGAGATGAAGCGTTATCTGCTGATCGTCATATCGATCCTTATCCTGGTGTCTGCCCTGATCGCTTCTATCATCTCACGGAGCTTCAGTTCCCCGCTCAAAAAGCTGATCCGAGAGATGAAGATGGTGGAGATCGGCAATTTCCGGGGCATGCTGAAAGTATCTTCTTATCAGGAAATCAATATTCTCGTAGCTTCCTTCAACAGGATGGTCAACCGGATTGAGGAGCTCATAGAGCGGGTGAAAATTTCGTCGGTCAGCGAAAAGAACGCTGAAATTCATGCTTTGCAATCCCAGGTTAACCCGCATTTTTTGTACAATACACTTGATATGATTTATTGGATGTTAGATGAAAAAGGGGAAGACCCACTCGGAGAACTTGTGTTGTCCTTATCCTCGATGTTTCGCTACAGCAGCCAGTGGGAGGAAGGCGCGGAGGTTACGCTGCGCGAAGAATTGGAGCAGACCGGCCATTACTTGAAAATCATCACGATTCGATTCGAGGGCCGGCTTCAGATCGAAACAGAGCTTGAAGAGCGTTGGCTGGATTTCCGTCTGCCGAAAATGACGGTGCAGCCTGTGATCGAAAATGCGGTGAAGCATGGCTTGGAGCCGATGGGCAGGAGCGGTAAATTGAAGGTTTATACACTGCAAGAGAATGACGCGCTGAAGATTATCGTTGAAGACAACGGAAACGGGATGGAACCGGAGCAACTGAACCGGTTAAAGCTGTCGTTGAATCAGGCGGGACCGAAAGAGACGGGCAAGAGTGGCATCGGCTTGCGGAATCTGCACCGCAGGCTGAAGTACATGTTCGGAGAATCCGGAGGCCTGCAAATCGAAAGCGCTGCCGGAAAAGGGACACAGGTTGCGATTGTCATGCCGCTTACAGGAAAGGAGCGATGAGCTTGGACATTTTAATTGCCGACGATGAACGGGCGATCCGGGAAGGCGTCCGGAGGAGCATCCGGAGGAATTGGCCGGATTTCGGCGTTCATATGGCTGCATCGACGGAGGAAGCGGTCAAGCTGATGGGAGAACAGCGGATCGACATCGTTTTGACCGATATTTTGATGCCGGGAATTAATGGACTGGAATTCATGAAGATCATGAAGCGCAAATATCCTCATGTGAAATGGGTCGTGATTTCCGCGCATAGCGAATTTTCCTATGCACAGGAGGCGGTGCGGCTGGGAGCACGGGATTATTTGCTGAAGCCGATCGGTAAGAATCGGCTTTATGAAGTCATTCATAGCCTGAATCAGGAAATCGCTCATGAAAGCGAAGAATCAAAGGAGCGGGCACGGCTGATAGCCAATCTGAAATATTTGCGCGAAAGCGTGTTGCAACGGCTGGCGTTCGGACTGGACGTCGGCAATCTGGATATGGGTGCTTTTATCCAGGAATATCCTGATTTTCACCTGCTGCTTGTCCAGATGAACGCCGGAGACCGGAGCGTTAGACTGGAGCATTTTATCGTGGAGAATGTGTTATCGGAGTTGATCGACGGGCATGGCCGTGGTTTTGTTATCAGTTATGACCAAAAAAGTCTGTTAGGTTTGTTCACGCTTGAGAGACGGGGTGGAATCCAGGACTTGCAGGAGAAGGTCAAGGCGCATTTGACCCATTACTTGAAAGTGCCGTTTCAGATCGTCGTCTCTGGACAAAACCGCGATATTAAGGCAATATCCGAGCTCGTATCCCAGATGAGACAGGCCTGTGAGTCCCAAGTGTCCGAATTGGAGCCGCTAAAAGGGAGCGGTGAGAAAGCGATCGACATCGCCTTGGAGTATATTAAAAAGCATTATTGTGAGGACCTATCATTAGAAAAAACCGCTGCGGCGGTCTTTTTGAATCCGGCTTATTTCAGCCAGCTGTTCAAGCAAATCACAGGGCAGGGGTATAAGGAGTACGTTACATCACTGAGGCTTGAGCAGGCCAAGCTGCTGCTGATGAATCCGAAGCTCCGGTTGGCGGAAATCGCCGAGCACGTCGGGTATCAGGATATGCGCCACTTTACCCAGGTCTTCAGGAAACGGGTTCAGATGACCCCTACCGAATACCGTCATCAGCAAAACATAAATATTCTTGTGCCAAGAGAGGGAAAGCTATAAGCGTTTGTGGCAACGAAGAATGGGGATGGAAAACGGATGCATGAAGTGATACAATAGATAAAGTCAAAATGAACATTTCAATTTGAATGTTTTACTTAGCAAGCTTAAGCTTTCTTTGCGTACAAGTATTTTTCCATGACCAAGGAGGAAAAGAAATGCCATTGTCAGACAACACTACCATTGAAAATTTGTCGATCACTACGATCCGTACGCTGGCGATCGATGCGATCGAGAAAGCGAAATCCGGTCATCCGGGCATGCCGATGGGTTCGGCTCCGATGGGCTACCAATTGTTCGCCAAAACGATGAACCATAACCCGGACCATCCGACGTGGATCAACCGCGACCGTTTTGTTCTGTCCGCAGGACATGGTTCCATGCTGTTGTACAGCTTGCTTCATTTGTCCGGTTACGATCTCCCGATGGAGGAACTCAAACAATTCCGCCAATGGGGCAGCTTAACACCGGGTCACCCTGAATTCGGACATACGGCAGGCGTTGATGCTACAACAGGTCCGCTCGGTCAAGGGATTGCCATGGCTGTCGGTATGGCGATGGCTGAAACTCAGCTTGCGGCAACCTACAACAAAGGCGATCTGAAACTGGTCGACCATTATACTTACGGTATTTGCGGTGACGGCGATCTCATGGAAGGCGTTGCAAGTGAAGCGGCATCTCTGGCCGGTCATTTGAAACTTGGCAAACTCATCTTCCTTTATGATTCCAACGACATTTCGCTGGACGGCGAATTGAACCTCAGCTTCTCCGAGAACGTTAGACAACGTTTTGAAGCTTACGGCTGGCAAACGCTGCGCGTAGAAGACGGCAACGATCTGGATGCCATCCAAGCCGCAATTGAAGAAGGTAAACGCGAGACTGATCGTCCGACTCTGATCGAAGTGAAGACGGTTATCGGTTACGGAAGCCCGAACAAACAGGGTAAAGGCGGCCATGGCGGTACGCACGGTTCCCCGCTCGGCGCTGACGAAGCGAAGCTGACGAAGGAATTCTACAAATGGGTCTATGAAGAAGATTTCTATGTGCCTGAAGAAGTGCGCGAGCACTTTGCCCAAGTGAAAGAACGCGGCATCGCTGCTAACAAGGCTTGGGACGAAACATTCGCAAAATATAAAGCGGAGTACCCTGAACTGGCCGCTCAATTTGAACAAGCGATAGCTGGAGAACTTCCTGCCGGCTGGGACAAGGATCTTCCAAAATATAGCGCCGAAGACAAAGCGGTTTCGACTCGCGTCGCTTCCGGTAACGCGCTTAACGGTTTGACTGGCGGCGTTCCGCAGCTTCTTGGCGGTTCCGCCGACTTGGAAAGCTCCACAATGACGCACCTGAAGGGTCTTTCGGTGTACACACCGGAAAACCGCGAAGGTCGCAACCTGTACTTTGGCGTTCGCGAGTTCGGTATGGCTGCGGCTATGAACGGGATTGCTCTGCATAGCGGACTTAAAGTGTTCGGCGGTACGTTCTTCGTGTTTACGGATTACCTGCGTCCGGCCGTTCGTCTGGCTTCGATCATGAAATTGCCGGTAACTTACGTGCTTACGCATGACAGTATCGCTGTAGGCGAAGACGGTCCGACTCATGAACCGATCGAACAACTTGCATCCCTACGCATTATTCCGGGCTTGACCGTGATCCGCCCTGCGGACGGCAACGAGACTTCGGCTGCTTGGGCATATGCGGTTGAGAACCAATCCAATCCTGTTGCGCTAGTGCTGACCCGCCAAAACCTGCCGATTCTTGAGAAAAGCGCAGAGCTGGCACGCGAAGGCATAAAACGTGGCGGTTATGTAGTATCCGACGCAAAAGACGGTAAACCGGTAGCTCAAATCATCGCTACGGGTTCGGAAGTGCAGCTTGCCGTGAAAGCTCAAGCCGCATTGGCTGAAGAGGGCATTCAAGTCCGCGTCATCAGCTTGCCAAGCTGGGATCTGTTCGACAAACAGGATCAGGCTTACAAAGATTCCGTCATTCTGCCGGAAGTCAAAGCCCGCGTCGCTGTGGAAATGGCGCACCCATTCGGTTGGGAACGTTATGCAGGGGAGAAAGGTTCCATTATCGGAATCGATATCTTCGGGGCATCCGCGCCTGGGGACAAAGTGATCGAAGAGTACGGATTTACGGTTGAAAATGTAGTGAAGCATGTGAAGAATCAATTGAAATAAATCCATCGGTCATCACCGATGTGATTTGGCGATAATTGAATCGCTCGATTTGATTTACCGTTGAGGGGAGCGGGAAACGTGGAGCAGCAACTTAAAAATGTAACTGTTGACAAGGCCGCCAATATTTATTTTGACGGCAAAGTAACTAGCCGGAACGTATGGCTGCCGGACGGCAACAAAATCACACTAGGGATTATGCTTCCCGGAGAGTATGAATTCGGGACGGATTCGCTTGAGGTGATGGACATTCTGTCCGGTGATCTGAAGGTCCTGCTTCCGGGCGAAACGCTTTGGAGAGAGATTAGCGGTCGCGGCACATTTACTGTGCCCGCTAATGCCTCCTTCAAGCTGGAAGTCCGCAGTGTAACGGATTACTGCTGCTCTTACGGATCGAGAGCTTAAATCAATCCTAATTTCATTACGACATGCCAAAAGGCAGGTACATGCTTAGCGCTGTACCTGCCTTTTCTCTGTCTTTTTTGCATTTAGGGTTGGTGCTGATATTTTAGCGGAAACGTTAGGCTGTCGCTTCTTCGAATTGGCTGTTGTAAAGGTCGGCATAGAAGCCGCCTTTGCCCAGTAATTCTTGGTGATTTCCGCTCTCCAGAATATCGCCGTCCTTCATTACCAGAATCAAATCGGCGTTCTTGATTGTGGAGAGCCGGTGCGCGATGACGAATGAAGTTTTGCCAACCATTAATTTATCCATCGCTTGCTGAATCAGAATTTCGGTCCGGGTATCGACCGAACTGGTTGCTTCATCCAGAATCAGGAGCGGTGCATTTTCGATCATGGCCCGGGCGATGGTGACGAGCTGTTTCTGCCCGGCGGACAGATTGGCGTTATCGTCGAGCATGGTATCATAGCCCTTTGGCAAGGTCTTGATAAAGTGATGCAGACCCACGGCCTTGCAGGCTTCTTTTACCTGCTCGTCGGTGACTCCCTGTTTGCTATATATGATGTTCTCTTTAATAGTCCCCTCAAACAGCCAAGTGTCCTGAAGCACCATGCAGAACAGGTTGTGGACGTTCTCGCGAGTCATCGAGCTGATCGGAACACCATCGATCATAATCTCTCCTCCGTTTACCTCGTAGAAGCGCATGAGCAGATTGACCAAAGTCGTCTTGCCCGCTCCCGTTGGCCCGACGATCGCAACCTTTTGGCCGGCCTTTACGTTGACAGAAAAGTTTTTGATGATCATCTTATCCGGGTCATAGCCAAAGCGTACATTTTTGAATTCAACATCGCCTCGTGCGGTCTCAAGCTTCACGGTCTTGCCGGTTTCATCGGCAAGTTCCTCTTCGCCCAGGAATTCAAATACGCGCTCACTTGCGGCGGCCGTGGATTGCAGGCTTGTTGCTGCTTGAGCGAGCTGTGTAAGCGGCTGGGTGAACAGACGGATGTAAATCATGAAGGCAACGATGACGCCGAATTCGATATTTCCGTTCAAAGCAAGCATTGCGCCGACGACGCAAACAACGACAAAACCGAAGTTACCGATGAATCCCATCAAGGGCATCATCAAACCCGACACAAATTGAGATTTCCAAGCGGAGTTGTACAGACGGTTATTGATTTCATGAAACTTGTTTATCGCCGCTTTTTCACCGTTATAAACTTTAACGACGCTGTGCCCCGCATAGATTTCTTCAATGTGACCGTTGATTTTTCCGAGCTCTTGTTGCTGTGATATAAAATATTTCTGCGAGCGGGATATAATAACCATCATCAGACCGAAGCCGATCAATGTGGCGGCAATCCCGGAAAGCGCCATGATCCAGTTGGTGTGGAACATCATGATGGCTGCGCCGAAGAACATGGTAATCGAGCTGACGAGCATACCCAGACTCTGGTTCAAAGTCTGACCGATGGTATCCACGTCATTGGTTACGCGGCTAAGCACATCGCCATAGCTTGTCGAATCGAAGTATTTCAAGGGCAGACGGTTGATTTTGTCGGATATATCCGTACGCAGTTTTTTAGACACACGCTGGGTAACTGTCGCCATAATGTAGCCCTGCAAATAATTGAACAGCAGGCCAATTCCGTACAGGATGGCCAGAAACATGGCAATATCCACGACTCCGTCGATGTCTATGTTTCCTTGTAAGCCTTTTGTAATCAGGTTTGTCATATCCGACAATTTATCCGGACCGATGATATTAAAGATAGTCGCCGTTATGGCAAGGACGATCGCAATAATTATGGCCGGTAAGTAACTTTTGATATAGAGAGAAAGCTGCATAATCGACTTTTTGAAGTTTTTCGCTTTCGGTCCGCCCATGGGACCGCCAGGACCTGGACCGGGACCTTGATGTCGTTTGTTTTGTTTTGCGTGATCGCCGATGTTGTAATCTTTTTTAGCCATTTGCAAGTTCCTCCTTCGAAAGCTGGGATTCTGCAATTTCCCGGTAAACCGCGCAGGTATCCAGCAACTCGTCATGCTTGCCCATGCCGACAATTTCGCCTTCGTCAATGACGATGATTTTATCCGCGTCCTTAATCGTTCCGATCCGTTGAGCCACGATGAGGGAGGTTGTATCCTTCGTTTCCTTCTTCATTGCAGAGCGGAGAACCCGGTCGGTCTTATAGTCTAGGGCGGAGAAAGAGTCATCGAATATATAAATTTCAGGCTGCCGCGCAATCGCTCTGGCAATCGCAAGACGCTGCTTCTGCCCTCCGGAAATGTTCGTTCCTCCTTGGGTGATCGGCGCATCGTAGGTGCCTTCCATTTGTGAGACAAATTCGGAGGCTTGGGCGATTTCAATCGCTTTGCGCATCAGGTCGTCGTCCATTTCGGCTCTGCCGTTTTCGCCATAGTTCACATTTGACGTGACGGTACCGCTGAACATGACGGCCTTTTGCGGAACATAGCCCAGTTTATTGTGAAGGGCTTCCTGCGTGTATTCCTTGACGTTGATGCCGTCCACCAGCACCTCACCCTCGGTCGCATCGTAAAAGCGGGGGATGAGCTTAACCAGCGTACTTTTTCCGCTGCCCGTAGAACCGATGAAGGCAACCGTTTCCCCTTTACGAGCTGTAAAACTGATATTGTGCAGTACATATTCGGATGCATCGGGATATTTGAAGCTGACATTTCTAAACTCGATTTCACCTTGCTCAAACAGCTCGGAAGCCGTTACTTTGCCATCGATAATCTTTGCCTTCGTATTCAGAACTTCAAAAATACGTTTGGCAGCCACGGAAGCACGCGGCATCATAATGAAGACGATCGATAACATCATGAATGCCATAATGACCTGCATGGCATAAGAAGTGAATACGACCATGTCGGAGAACAGTCCTAATTTGCTTTCAATTCCTGCTGCGTTGTTGATGAGATAGGCACCGATCCAATAAATGGACAAGCTGAGACCTGACATGATAAAGCTCATTCCCGGCATCATGATCGCCATGATCCGGCCTGCAAACAGGTTGGTGCTCGTCAATTCCGCATTGGCTTGCTCAAATTTCCCGCCCTGATATTTCTCCGCATTATAGGCGCGAACTACCCGAAGTCCGGTCAGATTCTCCCGGGTAACGCGGTTCAGGTTATCGGTAAGCCGTTGGATAATTTTGAATTTTGGAATCGCAAAAATGATAACCACGGCAAGCATAAGAATCAGTACGGCAACGGCACCCCCGGTTGCGGCTGTCCACTGCCAGCTTTTGCCGGAAATTTTCATAATAGCCCAGACTGCCAGGATCGGCGCTTTGATTAAGGCCTGGAGACCCATCGCCACAATCAACTGAATTTGGGTGATGTCGTTGGTAGTACGAGTGATCAAGCTGGAGGTAGAGAAGCCTCCGATCTCTTCCATGGATAAGGATAATGTCTTTTCAAACACCGCCCCCCGCAAGCGCATGGACAACCCGGCAGCTATGCGGGCTGCAAAGTAT
>DJTQ01000425.1 GCA_002439285.1 Paenibacillaceae bacterium UBA6304 | reverse complement strand
TATCGCACAGAAGCTGGGCGTATCCCAAATGAGCGTTTCCCGGATTCAAAAGAGGGCAACGGAAAAGCTGAAGCAAATTATGTCCAATTCGAATTCAACCCTTTAAGCGAGAATATCCATTATGGACGAAGGAGCCCGGCCCATGGACGACATGAGACAAATTCGGGTAAGCAAGAGCGACACAGGATGGTCCTGGATCGATCTTGAAGTCACGAACTGGGATGATCCCGAAGTCCGACATTTATATAACGAGTATTCATATACCAAGGAATGGTTGGACATGCTTCCCAACGTGGACGCCAACTATTTGACCGTTAGATTTCCGGACGGCAGGGAGCCGATCATTTTCGGCTCCCTGCTTTATTCGATAGAGGAAGAAATCAAGTATGGGTCCAGCGATTGCGTATTGATGCATTTTTTTGTCGGTAAAGACGTGTTGATTACGATTAATCTTGACCCTGACACTTGTAAGGTTATGGGACAAAAGGACCATGAAGCGCTCTTGTTTGCCTGCCAACGGCCTATCGACGGTTTGTTTGTGTTGACTCGAACGATACTTCATTATTTCCACAGCGGAATGGATCGTTTTGAACGGAAATTACGTCAGGTGGAAGAAATGATGAGGAAACGTAACCGCAAGCATCTGATGGACCAAATATTGAATGCCCGTTTTGAACTGCTGTACTGGTCCAATTTATTTATCCCGTTTATGGAGCTAATTACGGCCGCCAGAGAGGCCTATTTGGAACAAATGGAGGAGAGTGTGTCCTTCAAGCGGTTTTTATATCGGGCAGAACGTATGAGCGGGCTTGTCACCCATTATGAGAAGGAAATTGATACTCTGATTTCCATCGATGATGCCGTTTCCGCTTTTCGTGGTAATGATATTATGAAGACCTTAACGATCATGACCGCAGTCTTTACTCCTGCGACGGTGATCGGAGCGATCTGGGGAATGAATTTTGATTTCCTTCCTTGGGTTAAACAAGGCTTATTCGGCTTCTTGCTGATTTCCGGAATCACGTTATTTACGACAATCGGATTTTATATCTGGATCAAAGCCAAAGGATGGACCGGCGATTTGCTAAAGGTGGAAGAAGAAGATTCGATTTTATAAGTGCATATTTATGAATAAAAAACCTGAGTCGCCGTTCCCTGGCGCTCAGGTTTTGTTATCTTATGATGCAGCATTTGGCAATTTCATGCATGCTTATTGCTTCGGATCGGAATCGATCCCATTCACTTGATCCTCGCTGTTTGTAGCCATTTCCTCCATATCCTCGCCTAGCCGCTTCAGATCTTCCATGTCATTGACCATGGAGCCGTTTTCCGCGATAGATATGTCCTTATGCTCGGGGTATTCACCCTCCCGGGCTTCGCGAATCTGCTTCTCCACATACTCCTGCTGTTGTTCCTCCGCCTTTTTATTCGCCACAGGAATCCCTCCTTGTTTATAGACAGTATACAGTCTCCCATTATGGGTTGGATTTGATGTAATCCTGAAGGTTCTTAATGTAGTCGCCAACCATAGGGAGATCCACGAACAGGCTTAGAACCCAGCCGAGCAGGCCGAGAATAACGAAAGTCCCTACACTAAGCCCAAGGCCGCGTGAAAGACCGGCCGTAAAGTTCGTAATTACACGTTTCTTCGGGTTTGTGTAATTCTCCAGAATATCCTTAAAGTCCGCTTTCTCCAACATATCGGCGATATTGTCCAGCCTGCCGTTCAAACGCTTCACTTCATGCCTAAGTTCAAACGGATGCTCTTTGGTGTCGTAAGGATTGATGCGAGCCATTTGATTACCTCCCTGCTGTTGGTTTTTTGAAATGAAAATAGAAATCGCCAGCTACCGGAGCTGGCGATTTCAGGGGACAGCCCCAAGAGCCTAGGAATTCAGGGAGGACCCGAATTCACGTTTCGTTTCATCCTTCTTATTTGTCACGTCTTTCATCAAGTCTTTTGAAGTGTCTTCGGTTTCTTTAGCTACATTCTTGGCTTCATCCTTGATGTCCTCCGAAACATCGGCGGAGGCTTCTTTGACACTAGACATGATATTGCTGGCACTGTCGCTTACGGTTTTTGCCATGTCCGTTGTTTTGGACACCACGTTTTTAGCCAACTCAGATCCTTTTTCACAAGCGACGGACGCAAGCTCTTTGGATTTATCTGTGGCTACGCTAATTTTGTCCGATAGGTCGCTGCGCAGCTCACGTCCTGGCTTCGGTGCATATAACAGTGCTGCCGCCGCTCCGAGCAAGGCTCCGATGACTAACCCTTTCGTAAACGTTCCACCGCTTTGTACTGGATATTCCGTTTCAGCTTTGTTCATGATCGATCGCTCCTTTTATATGGAATTGTATTGTAGAAAAAAGGAAAGCTACCTTGCCTTGAAACTTGCTTTTCTTACTTCGTAATTAAACGATACGGCTAGGTGTGAAACAAATATCCGGGCTGCTTTAATTTGATTAGTAGATTTGGGATAGGGGTAAAAAATAGCAAATCCATGAAGGTGTATTACAGTACGTGTTCAAAGGGCTACTTTTTGAACAACTTCTTATTGGAGAGCGAGGAGGATTAAGATGATTAAAGTGGTTACTTCAGAAGAACGCCATACAGTCGATCAAGGTCCTGTCCACAGCGAATTCAGCTTTTCCTTTGCCGATTATGAGGACCCCGGCAATGCCCATTTCGGCTGTCTGCTGGTCATGAATGATCATACATTGGCGCCGGGCAAGAAATTGGCTGCCCATCCGCATCATGACTTGGAGATTCTAACCTATGTTATATCGGGAACATTAGGGCATTCCTTCGATTCGGACCAAGGTCGGAATCTGGAAGAAGGCAGCTTTCAAGTGCTGAGTGCGGGGACGGGAATCATGCATGAAGAATATAACCCTTCAGAGGAGGAATCAGTCCGTTATCTTCAATTATGGTTCCTTCCCGACCGGAGAGGTTTGTCTCCTGCCCGGGAAGACCGGCAAATCCCTCGTGATTCCAGAATTGGGACATGGGAGCCGGTCGTGACCGGAAAGGGTGAAAATAACAGTCTTAGGATCCATCAGGACGTAAACGTATATGTTCCGGTGATTCAGGACGATAAGGAGATTACCGTTCCTTCACGCAATCGTAGGCAGCATCTGTTCATGATATCAGGGCATGTTGAAATCCGCTGCGGCAACCAGCAGTTTACCCTGGGACCTGGCGATGCGGCACGAATTCGAAGCGAAGAAGATCTAAGCTTTCGCAAAACAGGGGAGGAACCGGCCGAAATTATGGTGATCGATATGCCCTGATGAATTTAAGACCAAGCCCTAAGGCAGCTTATTAATGGCGAAGCTTCCCAAGCTCTTGGGCCAGTGCTTCGACCTCGGAGATACTAAGCCGCTCTTTACTTGTTACGAGCTCGTAAATATCGAGAATATCGTCATATTGGTCTACATGAAAAGCAGAAGCGCTCATGGCGGCTCCGGTCGCCATTTTGAGCTTCGTTTTTATCGCTTCAATCATATATTCCACATTTTCTTGATTTTTTTGACTTAAGTCCATCTCATTCATCCTTTCTTGTGCATGTTACGTATCCCGGTCATTGTACCATGGTAAGGACAGATTACGCACACTATGTTTTGCGGTGCCAAGGCGGTTTGCGGTACAATCAAGGTACCTTGGAACAGAAGGGGGCGATTGAAGGTGGATGAGAGCAGCGTACTACCGCTTGCGGGTTTTGAAAGAAAGAAGTTGGCCGGCAGCGAGCTTGCAGTTTTTTTTCGCGGGATCAAGTGTAGGCACCCGGAGATTCAAGTCACCTTTCTGTGTATCGGTACAGATCGCTCCACAGGGGATGCCCTTGGTCCGCTTGTCGGTACCCGTCTGGAGATGCAAGGTATTACGAGCGTAGTGGGAACCCTGAAATATCCCTGCGACGCGGTTAATCTCGAGGCACGAATGTCCGTTATTCCCAAGAACCATATTATCATAGCGATTGATGCTTGCCTCGGAGCGGCTGCTTCGGTCGGAAGCTATCTGGTATCAGGACTACCGCTTGTTCCGGCCCAATCAGTAGGCAGAATACTCCCGGCGGTTGGCCATTACAGCGTAGCTGCGGTTGTGAATGTGAACGGCCCTAAGCCTTACTGGACACTTCAAATGACCTCGCTCCATCAT
>DJTQ01000369.1 GCA_002439285.1 Paenibacillaceae bacterium UBA6304 | reverse complement strand
GTATGGATATGGGGGTCACTGGAGTGTAAGATTTAAAGAAGGGAATGAAAATGCATATATTCAACAGTCGGTTTCCGTCATTCCAAATAAGACTTACTTGCTTACAGCCTGGTTAGCAAAACAGGGAGACGATGCCGGTGCTCTGGTGAATATGATTGTTCAGTATTACACAGTTGATCATCGGTTAATTGAATTTGGTCTGTACCATTCTCTTTTCCCTACAGATTTAACGGACGTCAGTACGAACAAATGGTTCGGTTATCGCGGAATTACGAAAAGAGTACCCGCAGAAGCTGCATATGCCTGGATTCTTATTAATAAATATCCGAATGAAAACAGTGCTCCGGTCCTTCTTTCGAATTGCGAATTTCGAGAGATATTTGTGTGAAAGTCGGGATAGATCATAAGAAAGAAGCGCTATTGGAAAACGGCAGCCGGGAAGAATAACCGGACTGCCGTTTTTATGAGTCGTAAGCAAAACATATTCCACTTTCTATTATCCTATAAGCTGGGCTGCGGGCCGAACCACCAGATCATTCACATCAACGCCTGCCGGCTGCTCGATCGCATAAGCAATCGCATTGGCGATAGCGGAAGCAGGGAGGGCCTCGCGCCGATATGTTCTCATCAGTTCCCTTGCTTCGTCATCCGTAATACTCTCGGCAAGCTCTGACTCAGTCACGCCGGGAGAAATGAGTAATAGATTCATAAACAAGGGGCTTGTTAAATTGTTAATGCCCTGAACCAAAAGTGGAGGCTCCAATTAGTTCTCCCTATAGAGAACCATGCCGGCGTGATAGAGCACGAAGTTGCGGAAATCTCCATCCGCTGTAAACCCTGTATCATCAACATAATCGATATGGTCGCCTGTGATGGTATATTTGCCTTGATAAGCGCTCTTCCGGTTTCCTCGTGCTTCGTCGTACCTGCCGTTCGGCAACAGTTCATGACGGATGTGACCGTCTTTCGTTACCCACATTCCGACGTAGGGGTGGGTGTGATTTTGAGTGTTCATAAAATAATCATCTCCTTTTACTTTCAAGTCTTAGTAGGCTGTGGCTGTTTAGGCCATCATTCGTGCGGCGAAATGTTGTGGTTGCTTGTTACATTTCCATTATCCTCCCAGCAGAAAGCAAGGCGGTAGTCGGATCATCCGTAATGATTGCCTATTCCTCCAAGAGAAGATAAAGTTAAGTTTTAAGGATATAAGGGAGGCATGAGATGTGGATGAATGGTTCGAGAAACAAAGAAGAGAACTGCTGCAGATTATCGAGAAATTCGCGCCGGAAGACGGGACGCATGACATGCAAGTTCCCGGTTTGCGCCTGATTCGTGCTTCCCGGTTATCAGAGCCGGTTTACTCTGTCTATGAACCTTCTCTTTGTATTGTAGTGCAGGGGTCTAAAGAGGTCTTGCTGGGGCAGGAGATTTACCAGTATGATCCTAGCAGCTATTTAACGGCTTCAGTGCATTTGCCAATTACAGGACAAGTTATGGAAGCTTCGACTGAATCGCCGTATTTAAGTCTCCAGATTCTATTCGATATGAACCAGGTAATGGATGTCCTTCGGGCATCCGGAGAGGCAATACAAACAAGAAGTGAGACAAGTCGGGGGATGAGAGTAAATCGGGTGAACGAGTCGCTGTTGGACGCGGTATTGCGATTTGTGAAACTGGTCGAAACGCCGCAGGATATCCCCGTGCTTGCGCCTTATGCTATTAGGGAGATCATTTATCGGGTACTTCAAAACGAAAACAACGCGTCCCTGAAGCAATTTGCCGTTATCGGAAGCTATGCACAGCGAATCGCAGGAGTCGTAGAGAAGCTTAACTGCGACTTTGCCGCGCCCCTGCGGGTAGACGAGTTGGCAACGGAAGCTCGCATGAGCGCATCGTCTTTGCATGAGTATTTTAAAAAAGTTACGGGGATGAGTCCGATTCAATTTCAAAAGCAAATCCGATTGCAGGAGGCACGCCGGCTACTCCTCTCCGGATCGATTGATGCGGCGGAAGCTGCGTTTCAGGTCGGATACGAGAGCCCGTCCCATTTCAGCCGGGAATACGCGCGAATGTTTGGGCTGCCTCCAGTCAGGGACATCCGCCGTTTACGCAGCTCCCTTGTTGAGGAAAATGAAAGAATTTTACCCGCAGGGAATGGCGGGTAGAAGGTTAAATATCATTCTGTATTTTCGCTCTATAAGGCTTGTAAAAGGCCCGTATATCCCGGGTTAAAAGCTCGGGTTCTTCCATAGCGGCGAAATGACCGCCGCGGGGCAGTGAACTCCAGCGAGTTATATTTAAGTTGCGTATAGCCCATTCTTTGGGCGGTAACAAAACATCTGCCGAGAATAGCGCGATGCCTGTTGGTACTTTGATATAATCCAATTGTGGCAAAGAGTGAGAGTTCTCGTAATACATGTGTGCTGCCGATCCAATCGTGTTCGTAACCCAATAAATCATTATCTGCGTGATTAGTTCATCTTCACTGAATCTTTGCTGGAGATCACCGTTACAATCGCTCCAGGCACGGAATTTCTCAATCATCCAGCCGGCCAAACCTACCGGTGAGTCGGATAATCCATAAGATAAGGTCTGGGGGCGCGTGGATTGAATGGACATATAGCCGCCCTCCTGAGCAATCCATTCTTCTGCGTTAATTTTGTAACGCAATTCTTCTTCCGACAGCCTTACCTGATCAGGTGAAGCCATGAGATTTCTTATAATACCGATATCGGTTAAGTGGATCCCATATAACAGCTCGGGATGGTTTGCTGCCAGGTATCTTGTAACACCAGAACCCATATCTCCTCCACCGGCGGCAAACTTTTCGTAGCCTAATTCTTTGGTCATTAGCTTAGCCCACATTTCAGAGACACGATGATTGTTGACGCCAGACTGGTTAGGGCGGCTGGAGAACCCAAATCCAGGTAACGAGGGGACAATTACATCGAAGGAGTCCTCCGGGTTACTGCCATAACTGGCCGGATCCGTAAGAAGAGGAATGATTTTTTGATACCGCAGGTAACTGTCGGGCCATCCATGGGTAAGAATGAGGGGCATTGGGTCGGGTCCTTTACCGCGCTCATGTACGAAATGCACGTCTATCCCATCGATATTGCAGCGAAACTGGGAGAAGCGATTCAACTTGGACTCTTGTGCGCGCCAATCGTAGTGATCCCTCCAGTACGAAACTAGCGATTTTAAGTAGCTTAATTCCGTACCGCGTTCCCAACCCGCATTTTCCACCTGATCCGGCCAACGGATGTGATGTAGTCTGTATTGTAAATCGTCCAGGATCTCATCAGAGACGTCAATATGAAAACGTTCAGCAGCCATAGTCATTATCCTCCTTTTCTTGTTACACCGTAATTATATCCCTAGCAGTTATATGGTACACTGGCATAAATGAAGCATCTAACTATACTATTTGATAGGTGAAATGCTATGCCGCAATTAGACCGATATAAGAACCATATGGTGAATATTGAATTTGCCGCCGTGGAGGATTTCAGTCGTCTTCCTTATCCTGAACGACTTAGTCTAGTATTGATTACGTCCGGGGGTATGAAAGGAATGCTGAATGAACGTCCCATATTTGTTACTGCTCCCTGTATACTTTGCTTGGCTGAAGATGATGAGGTGAACATCATTGAGAAACATAACGTCGCCGCACAATCCTTTCATTTTCATCGTGAATTTCTGAACAGCGTAACCTTTTCCGATTCACAAGTTTCCCTTCCGTTTACTCCGAGAATACAAACGGGTCTTTCCCTTTTTCAAAGGGATCGGCCATATCCACTACCCCGTATAACCGAGAAAGCATATCCGCTTTTATTCGAATGGTTCTTTATACTTGGTACGGAAGTGCAGGCGCAAAGTGATGAACGTTGGAGGTGCAGAATCAAAAAATACCTCATTCAAATTTTGGGGATGCTTGAGGATTTAAATCGAAGCAGCGAACAATCGCCCGTTGATTTGGTTCTAGAATATATACATACCAATTACCCGAGAAAGATAGTCTTGGAAGATTTGACGAAGTGTGCTCATTTGAATCGTGTAAGTCTTAATAAAATGTTTCAAGAAAGATGCGAAACTACAGCCATGGGTTACTTGCTTGTGCATCGCTTGAAGGTAGCGGGGGATCTCTTAACCCATACGGATATGAACCTGAATGATATTGCTCGCGCTACCGGGTTTGAGTATGACACGTACTTTATCAAGCAATTTACAGCTAAAAAGGGCATTTCCCCTACAAAATACAGGAACATCACACGTAGGCTCGCCACCAATTAGTAAATAAGAGGGGGATATTAGTCCGGGGCCACGAAACCATCGTGCAACCTGCGCAAGCGGTACGCGTTCATGGCGAATTCGCGCAGTTCCTCAAGAATGGTGTAATTCGCCCATGCGCCTGCGATAGCGCCGATCCCGGGCAACATCTGCAGCATTTTTCGGAAGTCGATGGCATCGCGATACTCAATCTGAAATGTTTCCCAGTCCATATTCCTGGAGTATTCGGCGTCGGAAGTCCATTGTTCCTTTTCCAAATGCCAATGCTTGATGGAATCGAGCAACCTGGCACGGTTTTCCGGCCCTGAAAATGTCATCTGGAATACCTTGAGAATGAATACCCGTTCGGAGAAGTCTTTGGTGTTATAACCATAAACATGCGACAACTCGAACAGGAATTTCATTTTGATGGCAATTAACGCCGGAAAATCCACCATGTTAAGCATAATGCCGCCAGCTCCGGTTCCGGCCCCCTCAGCAACCGCGACTTTTTG
>DJTQ01000368.1 GCA_002439285.1 Paenibacillaceae bacterium UBA6304 | reverse complement strand
TGACCTGCGATCAAACCGGCAACCCAAGCGGCCACCTGGGCCGAAGAATAGGACTTGCCGTTCATTTTGGCACCCGTTCCTACGTTTACGATGCCTTCGTAATCGATGGCCGTGCTGCGAGACACCGCCTTGTTTACGGCATCGGCCCCAGTATCTTCGGCTAATGTACCGCCAAGCGCCGCGAGAATGCCTTTTCCCTCGTTGCGTACGCGCTTCAACCAGGCTACAATGCTTGTCCGGAGCGCAAGATCGGTCACGCCGTCCAGCGTAAGCACGTGGAAATCCTGCGTTTCAAACGCTTCGGTCGCTTTCACGTAATCTGCGTTCGTGATGCCGGAAATACCGCTCTCCCCGCCGGCAAAAGCCTCACCGGATACATCCGCGAGCACGCCGTCGGCGATTTTTGCCGCTGTGATCCACTTGTTTGCGGCATCGTTGTTAATGGCATCGACGACCGTAGTGGCATCTCCATCACCGATTGCAAAAGTGCGAAGCAAGGTTCCGCCTTCATAAAGCTTCAGCTCTTTAGTGTTTGCTACAGACAGACTCGGTTGAATCGTTACTTTGAAGCCATTGCCGCGTTTGCCCGGATAAATGGCCTTCAGCACAACACTGTTCTCGGCAGCCGTCGCCGTATTTTTCAGCGTCAGTTCTGCCGCGGCCGCCGAACTATCGGCAATCCGGTAAGCGAGCAGCTTTTTAGGACCGCCAAGCAATGCAAAATACAAGGTCGTTAAAGCGGATGCTCCATCAGACTCATCGTCCGAAAATAATTCCTTGATTGCGGCTTCATTCGCCACCTCAACAAATTGATTGACCGGCCCCCAATGGGACTTTACGGGAGCAACTACGACGCCGCGCGCGCCCGGCTGAATCGCCGTTCCCGCCGCGCTCACGAAATTCATGTACAAGCCGGGAAGCATCGGCTGATTCGTCAAACTCCAATTTCCTCCTGCCATCTTACAGCACCTTCCTTTTCAAAAATTGTTGGACTAACTGTTTTGCCTCTTGCACGCTAAAGGAATCTTGGGTTGTCCCGTGAACGGCTCCTGTCAGTACTTCGGGCTTTACGCCTAAGATAGACTGGCTATTTTCCGTCAATTCATTAAGCGAATAAACCGGAGTCGTTACCGGAGCTGTCTTGGATTTAATAGATTCTTGTTTGGTAGCCTTCAAAGTTTCTCACCTCAAATATGGGATTCATAATGGACGAACTGCATAAGCGGCGCCGCCGCTTCTTCGACCAAAGAAGTCACTCTTCGGCTTAAAATTACGGTAAGCGGCCCTTCGCCAGTTGCGGAATAACCATCCACTGTGGTTCTGGTATTCACCTGTGGACCGGTCACCCTTGCAAATTTACGGTCATCCTCCCCGATCGGGATTTTCACTGCCGCCGCCAAGCCCTCAACCAACTGCATTAAAGCCGCATGTTCCTGGTTGGAATCTGGGGCCTGAATAAAGGCTGTTGCTTTCTTTTGCAACTCATAGGCCGACGACCCTCGAGGGGTTGCATTCATTTCGGTAATGCGCCACAGGATCGAAGGAGTCTGAGAATTGGGCGGCCAGTTGCCGCCGTATACGGACCAATCCGCCCCTAATGCTTGCCGTGTCCAAACTGACAGTGCCGTTAGCCACGGGTCGCTGGTGATTGGAGTTTCTATCACGAGCGGCCGCGGCGAAAAGAGTGATAAATGTAAAGTCCGAACAATAGCATCTCGTTCTTCATCAACAGTATCGGGACCATCGCCCCCGTAAAATAATGCAATCCCCTCTCCTGGTGTTTCTTCCTCCAACAATCGCTTGTCTAAGACTTCAGTGGCGGAAGCTGTCAGCGTATCCAGTTCAAGAGTTGGGTCAGATCTCCTAGCGTAAAGACTGACTCTAAGGGGATGCCTCCAACCTTTCCACGGACTTCCTCCGCTATCTGCCTCATAGGACAATACAACGTAAGGCTTACCTAAAGACGTGTCAGTTGGCGCGGACGGAAAGTACACGGCTTTTAACGCCGGTATGGCTTCCAGCAGCTTGCTGCGAATGACATTTATCATTTGGTCAAGCATGATGTTTCACCTCCTCTCCGGTTCATGCCCCTCCACCACGCACCGCGGCAGGCTGCAAAACTGCCCGCTTCCTTCGAAGCGGCCCCATATGCAGCCGATGCAGCATGTGGGCTGACTCCAATCCACTTCGTCGTCTAGGATTCTGGCCGGCGGATTTTTGTTGTTTTTCCTCGCGATCAAGCTCTTCAGCTCCCCTCTCAAAAAGAAAAACCGCTGATAATTCAGCGGCTTTTGCATATATTGTTGTGGTCTCATTCGATTTCCACAATACAAATTTATCACGGTAAAAGTCGAACGAATGGACAAGGGTCGGCAATGTACCGGACAAAAATAGGAACATCTGTTCTCATATATTTTTTCCGCTGTTCAAGGGGTTATAGTACTGCTTCTGGCGTATTCTTATATTAACTGGTTAGTCATTTGCGAGCTGCACCGCCTAATATGAAAATTCGTGAAAAGAGGTGACTAAATGAACTCGTGCTCTATATTCCGCGGCTTTTAAGTAAACTATTGTCTTAAGCTTGCAGCTTGTTGTATGTAAGGAGGCATCAAAAAAGCCGGCGTCAGCCAGCTTCCAAAGTAACACAATATTCTATAGTTTCCCCGACCCTTTGCGCAGATCACTTTAACTTGTACGATTCCCCGACCATTTGCGTTTCCATAATTTTCTCGAAGCATCTTTCTTCCGCTTCCCGCTCCACATAAACCTCCAACTTCATCGCGAGCGCCAGAATCCGGATGGCATCGGCCTTGATGCGGCGGTACGTCCGATCACTAACACCCATTTCGCCGCAACTGATAAAATCATACTCGCCCTCGTCATCCAGATAGCTCCGTTCGATGACTTCCCGCTGCATTTTCGTCAGTCCGCCCATGGCTTTGTCCAGCAATATGGATTTGCGCTCAAGCTCATTCTCCCGATCCACGTTGGAAATCGCCGTTCTTTCCGCAGGCTTGCCTACCGTATTCGTGGACCCGTGATATCGCGGCTCATAGTTCATGGTGATTCCCGCCTCCTGCCGAATAAACCCGATCTGCCGGTACTGCCGGACCTCCTCCAGCCGTTTCTCAACCACAGCCCGAGTGGCTGGATAATCAATCGGCATTGTCTCAAATGCAGTTAATAACAAGCTTGTCCGTTTTCTTCCCATGGCGATCCCTCCAAAGCTAGTCACTCTATTTTCAAAAAAAGTTGCCAATTTGGTAATAACCCTCGTTTGCATTGACCATTTATTATTCTTCTTAACAAAACAAGATTAGCTCTAAAAAATATTGAAATCGTCTAATTCACCTTATATAATGTCCTTAGTTACCATTTTGGTAAACTTAACTTGATTATATGTTACCAATTTGGTAATGTCAATTCATTTCCAGTATATATTTTCCCATGAATCCTGTTTACCATAATGGTAATAAAATGTTATACTATCCGAAACGGAAAAAGAGGAGTTTCTATGCAAAGTCTTGGGGATCGGATTAAAATCCTTCGGGAAAAAAAGTCATTGACGCAAAAGGATCTTGCAACCATGGCAGGGCTGACCATCGCACAATTGTCCCGGTACGAGACGAATGATCGCAAGCCTGACCCGGAATCACTCCGCAGCATCGTCGATGCTTTGGATACGAACGCCGATTATTTGCTCGGACGGAATGAAGACCCGTCCCCTTCCTATGAGAAAGGGATGAGCATGTCTTTTTACGGCGGTCCTGATGCTTATACTACAGACGAAATTGCAATGATGGAAGCAGCCTTGAAAGCCTACCGTGAGCAGAAGAAAAAATTACTAGACGGAAATATAGAAAAAAATTAAAGGATTTTTGACTTCCGCGTTGAATACTTAGCTTAAGGCAAATGCAAGTGATGCGATGACGAAACAGGCCCTTCCCAGAGGGCCCTTCTTTTCCGATACATACCGAACATACATTCTCTTTTGGGGTGATTTTATGTTATTCTCCTACTACCGGGAAACCGAGTTGGAGCAGTGGATCAGCGGCAGATATTTAAGACATGGGATTACAAGCACGGCCGAGCATGACATTGAGCATATCGCGCAGGCTTTTGGCGTGGAGCTGGTTTACGAGGAATGCCCCTCTTTTTCCGATAATGAGGAACAAGTGATTTTTCTTAATAAGCATGCGGATGATGTGACGGCACGGGTGATCTTTTTTCATGAGTTATGCCATGTTCTAAGACATGCCGGAGACCAAAGAAGGATGCCCGTTCTCTTTAAAAATGCCCAGGAATCCGAAGCAGAGCAGTTCGTGCTGTACGCGGCCATTCCTTTTTACATGTTTGCTAAGCTTCCCGTTCCGGATCAGCGATGTGAAGCAATCCCTTATCTCGCCGAAACCTTCCGCGTTCCATACGAACTGGCTGAACATCGGCTGGACCAAATCCAACGTCGGGTGCTCCACGGCAGCCTGATCGCCGCCGCCAAGGAAGCAGACCGCAATAAACAACAATCAACAATCTGGTCCGGAGAAACCAAACGGGTGATGGCCCAATTGGAAAAGCAGTTGAGCGGCAGCAGCGGAAAGCGAGGAAGATAAGGTGCGTTTGGCGTTATACTGTGATTTTGTCGTAGACCGAATACGCCCTCTGCAGCTAGTAATTCTTACACAGCCGGGGGAGTTAGACTGGGCGGAGAATTTATACCTTCCGCTCTCCGGTCCGTTTGAGCGGTTCGAGCCGGAGCAGTTCGACGACCGGATCGGCGTGTCCGTGCTGCTGGAGGATCTTGTCCTGAAACGTGAAGAGGATGAGGAACTCGGGATCGTGTTGCCGAATCTCACGCAGCGCCATCCCGGTGCGGACATCGGCCTGCTCATCGTCCAGATTGCAGATGCGGAGGAAGTGTTGGAGTATAAATGGGGAGAACGGTTGATTGAGAACGGGTGGATCGAATAAAGTGAATCAGTCCCCACCTCTCCTCCTCCTCCTCGTTTCATACCTAAATTAAATTAACAGGAATTCCTACAGCTATTTCAGTGTAATCCCCCAATTTTCGCAATTTAACTGGAAAAACTACAGCTAATCTCGGACTTTTGCGCGGTATCCCCTATTTCGGCTAAATTAACTGTAGGTATTCCATTTATCTCATTTCGCGGGCTGACTTGCCGCAGATTAAATGTAGAAAATCCAGTTAATTCTGACACTTTTCGAATAATCTACAGATTCAACTTACCCACGTCATGCCATGCCATCCCGTCCAGGTCGAGCATGCCCCCGAAACGAACGCCCCTTCAGCCACAGCCACCGTACAGACAGACAAACTCGGTAACAGTCGCTGACATTGACCATTGGCCCGATCCATCTTTATTTTCCCAGCAAATGCTTCGCCAGAAACGGCAGCCAAGCGGCCCGCATCTCTGCGGTTTCCATATGGCCGCCCCCGCCCATTACCGGCTGCCAGTGCTCCTGCTTTCCGGCGGCTTCATAAGCCTGACGAAGTCCGGTCGCAAGAAGTTCCACGCCTTCGGCCGGACAAAGCCGATCATTCCGCCCGACCAGGCTCATCCTCGGGCGTGGAACGATCAGCTTCTGGATATCGAGTGTCGTAAAATGCTTGAGCAGCCCGGGAACGTAGGAATAGAAGCCGTGGTGGTCGAGCGCTCTTTTGGCGATCAGGGTCCCGGCTTCCACCTGCCCGCAGATATCGATCGTAACCTGGACCCGTTCATCAAGCGCGGCCATCCACCAGGCCATCAACCCGCCCATGGACATGCCGATC
>DJTQ01000070.1 GCA_002439285.1 Paenibacillaceae bacterium UBA6304 | reverse complement strand
CCAGAATCATGGAAGGGATAAAGCTTCCTAAACCTGAGCCCAGTTTAATACAGAATGAAATTCCGACCGCCGTCAGGAATCCGCTGGCTCTAATACCGCTTTTCCATTCCCCGTAGTCGACGGTATCCGAAAGCATGGCGAAAGGTAAAGTAACCGCTATACCTGTTCCCAGGGAAGCTAATGTCCATCCAATTATGATTAGCGTGATGTTACTACCGGAGAACCCGATCAAAAGTTGACCCAAGGCTGCCAGCGACAACCCGATAATTTGCGTATGGGACTTGATCAGCCGTTTGACCAGAAAGGGCAGAACGGTGATAGAGATCATTTGGACGACGACAAGACCATTTAGAATAGAGGCTAAATTCTTTTGTCCCAAATTATACTCGGAGTAATAGATTACCGTCGACGATCTCGCCGTGTTGGCGATCCAATAACAAATGAATACAATGACAAGTGTAATCCAAGGCCAGTTCCCTTTAATGGCGCGGAAGCTTTCACGTATAGTAACGGATTTGGCTTTCTGTGTCGTACCGATTTCCTTGGTTCCGCCAAAAGCGAATAGAAGGAGCAGGATAGCCGCGACTGCAAAAATGCCTACGGTGATGCTAAATCCTGTTTCGTCGTTTCCGTTTCCGAAGAAATCTACTAGTGGGAGCGCAAAGGACGCCGTAATCAAATACCCGATCATTCCTCCGTTACTTCTCCAGGAATTTAAACGGACTCTCTCGTCGGAATCGTAGGTCAGATTCGGCAGCGCCGACGACATGGAAGCACTGATACCCGTGTAAATAATCCCGGCCAATATATAGGTTACCAATGCATAAATTGTTTTTCCGCTTGCCGATAGATCCGGAACCAGAAAAGCCAGAAATACGGCAATGCCAAAAGGAATGGAGAGCCATAACCAGTAAGGGCGGCTTTGTCCCCATCTTGTGCGCGTATGGTCAATGACAATCCCCCAAACCGGGGCATCAAGGGCATCGAAGAATCGCGCTACAAGCAAAATCATACCTGCTGCCGCTACAGAAATGCCCAGTACGTCCGTATAAAAGTACATGATGTAAGTCGTAAGGGTACAATAAAGTAAATTTCCCGCCGTATCGGTACTGGCGAAGGCCAATATTCGTTTTAAAGATAATTTCGATGATTTTGGATCGGTATCCGTCTTCTTGTCACGGTCTAGTGTAGTAGTCGTAGTTGTCATTGCTAGTTATGCCTCCTCTACTGTTTAAAAGGGATAAAGCGACCATCAGAATAAAGAATTTGCTGTATGAGTTCCCCGTTTGGAGAAATATAATGAGAACCTGCATCATAAAAATGGTATTCCGTCGGGTATGGAGCGTAGCTCTGAATGACAAGGCCTTGCTCTGTATGTTCTATACAGCCGTTGATTACTTTGATTTGATCGTCTTCTTTGTATAAGAAGGTTTTTTTGCCGAATCCATCAAGATACGCTGCAAGCTCTTCTCCCATGTCCCAGTCAGAGGTTTCCGCTTCCTGGGTAAACAATTTCGAGAAAATTCCGCCATCTCTATAAAAAGTAGATTGTCCAAACCGGTTTCTTGATAAATCGGGACGATTGATGTTGGGACCCCCAACGCTATAGGTGGATGCCGCTTCGCCGTCTTTGAGCTTCCGGTCCGTCGCTTTGGCATCTGTATCGTAGCAATATAAAATTCCGGCAGTGGCTCGATAGGCAGCCTTCAAATAACGGGTATCTTGCAACTTCTCGTATACTTTAAGCGTAGCTGCAGCGGTTATTCCTCCCCATAAGGAGTGAATCATATAAGAGAGCGCTTCCCACCAGCGATCCGGATTTTGGGCTCTGAAGTCATTGGAGAAACCGATGTTGGCGAGCAGTAACTCACCGTACTTCCCGGCCGCTTCCGTATGACCTGAGTTAGCTAATGCGCCTGCCGCCGGGCCAAATCCGGCATTATCGTAAAAATGCTCGGTTACCGCTGCTTTATAAGCGTCACTGTCTTTGGCGACATTAGCGGCTATTTCAGACCATAGAACCTGAATTTCATTATATTTATCCGTTAATCCCCGCTTATGGATCTCATCCAGCAACCCGTCAATGTATAGAAAGAAGGTCCCCAACATTTGAGCTTCTTCTTTTCCTCTAATCGTGTCGTGCAAGTCGGGATTTACCCGCAATCTAAACACTTCCGCCGCCCACTCTAAGTAAGTGTCAGGGTGGTTATGCTTTAATATGCTTTGGTCAAAACGCGACAATAAATAGAAAACATGGCCGATATATTCGAAATCCATGCACCGATAGAATTCGCCATAAAGGTAGGAAGGTTTCAAGAAGTCTCCGTTCACGAACCATTTGGGACGAATATAGTTGACGCAACTTGCTTCTACCTTTTGTACTTCGGAAATGTCAGGGCGGTCACCCATCAGATTTTTTTTCAAGACAAAACTCAGCTTTCCTAGCGATTCTCCTTGATTGGAGATGGGGGAATAAGAATATGGAACTTCTCCCTCGGCATCGTTATAAAGCACATTGCTGATATATTTTGCCCGATCGGTGATCATGCTCTGGATCGGCTTCATCACATTAATAATAACGCTGTCTATTTTGCCATTATCGAGTTCTAGTGAAATTTTATGTTCACCGGGTTCTTCAAAAATTAAAGCCGCTTGATAAACGCTTCCGCTTTTGTTCATAGATGACATAATATTGCGTGCCTTGCAGGCTTCATTTGAATCCTTGTATTCTACGTAAGCGTCCTTTAAGGAAACATGAGATGGTAATGTAAAAGAGAAATCATAGGGCCGTCCGGTTATGGCAAGCGGTTCAAATTGATATACAGGATGCCCGTATTTCTTGCCTACCTGATAGAAATCTTCCTGATCCTCAAAGGCTTCAAGCACAAATCGCCAAGTCTTGGTTTCATTCGGTTCCACGGAGAATCCCTCTTTGGAATACATCCAATCGGAATTAGTAAATCCTTGAGGATATCCGCCCGCCAAAACCAGTTGATGAAACAATATACCATCCAATGAAGGGGAAACGTTTTCAAAAAAGAGATTTTCATATTTGCAATAAGTCCCTATGGATTTGGTTTCACCATCCAACTGGTACAAGCCCAAATGGGGCGCAGCATGGCTTCTTCTTACACAAGCCAATTTAGTGAAGCTCTTTGAAATAGATGGGAAAATAGCTGTTGAATGGTTAGTTTGAAGGTTCAAATCGTTCATACGATACATTACGTAAGCAAATGAGGACCAGACTCTGAAATCGGAAATACGGGCCTCGCGATCGGTGCGATTGATCAGTTGGATCGTCCAAACCAGGGAATCTGCACATTGTCCCAGATCGTAATTTAACTGGATCTCCACCTCATCGAATACATAGGTGACCGTAGCCATTTCTTCAGATAAGCTCAAATTCCCAACCGTGTCATGGCCGTTATATTTTTTATCGTTTACCGCAATAGTAAAGTTTCCGAACAATTTATCCTTGTCATCATAATGTGTGCTTTCCAAATAATGCTCATCGACAACCCAATTCATCCGATGGGGGTCATTCTTCAGAATGAGTTTTGATACATTTCCATTCTGGTTGAAATCAACAATAAATTTCTGATTTTCCACCTGGCAGCCTCCTTTGTTTGTATGAATACTAGGAAAATGAAGATAAATAAAGAAATATGAAGAAAAATTAAGAAAGTAATATTTGTTGAAGCGCTTACCGTAATCGCTTACTATTAAGTATAATAAAAAGTAATCATTTTTAAATAAACGATTACAAGAGTTTTTTATACATTTTCACTTTTGGGAGGGGATATCCGGTGAATGAGGATTTAATGATATCGATTGCTATTCCACCATTCCCCATATTTATTGAAGGAAACTTAACGGAGTATAGCATAGGAGCTTGGCATCCTGAAAGAAAGAATTTGGGGTATTTTGATATCATTCTGGTTAAAGAAGGAGCCTTGTATTTAGGAGAGGAAGGAATCGAATATACCGTTAGAAAAGATGAAATGTTGGTCTTGCTGCCGAATAAGCACCATTATCCGTTAAAGCCGACAGACGAAATCACGAAATTTTATTGGATTCACGTCTTTGTCACCGGAAATTACGAACAAAGTAATCAGGCAAAATCGCTCGAGTCCAATATTCCGATTCCTTCACTTCACTTTCACAATAAACTACACACCATTCATCTTGCCAAGAAGTGCAAGCTCATTGATACGGATGACATCTACCAAAAAATTCAAGAGCTACTGGTAGGTACGACAAAAAAAGATACCGATATCACCTTTTGGGATATTCAACAACGATTCTTTTCTCTATTAAATCTTCTGGATGGACAAAATCAGGCGAAAGATTCGAGTGTCCTGGTTGCCGAAAAGGTAGAACAATTTATTCGCGGAAATTTTAATAAAGATATTTCAAATGAAACTTTGGTCGCTAAATTTAATTTGCATGAGAACACACTTGCTAAATATTTAAAGCAGCATTACGGGTATACGCCTATGGAATATTTAAAGGAATACAGGTTAGAGCGGGCTAGAGATCTCTTGCTTAAAACGGATTACCCCATTCAAAAAATTGCCGAGCTTTGCGGGTATAATTGGGTGCCTTATTTCTCTAGACAATTTAAACTGAAATTTGGCATTTCGCCGTTGAAGTACCGGATGAATCATATGGGAACATAGTAGAAGCGATCTGTCGGAATAGAGATTACTTTTCAGCGTAGAGAGGAAGATAACATTGTTTCGTATATTAAATATTCGGCAGGCTCCTTATCTGACTTGGCAATCCATCCGTGTGAAGATGATGGTTGGGTTATTCCTGATTGTCATTCCTCTCATTGCATTTCTGATCTATTCAAATGTCTATGCTATCCAGACCGTACGGACTCAGGTGGCGGAATCGAGCAAGGATCTCTTGTCGCTGTATAGACATCAGGTCGATGCCCGGCTGCAGGAGGTGGACAATTATCTCAACGGGTTAATGCTAGAGCCTGAGTTGTCGGATATTGATTTTTACATTGAGCCGGATGAGCGTCTCTTCGTAAAACAGCGTATTAATAATAATCTTTCAAATTCCATTTTACGATACAACGTATTGGACGGATTATTCGTTTATTTGCCTGCGGACGATGAGTATTTGTATTCCTTTCAAAGCAGATCCACCTTTATCGACAGAATGTACCTCAAAGACTATATTGTTAAGGATGTGAGCAAGAGCAAAAGCTTGCAGCTTCAACATATGAAGAGTTGGTATGTTCAAAGAAACGGCGATCAGACTTACTTGGTTCGCTTTTTTGTTATGCCGAATTCCGCGGTGGTTGGAGCCTGGATCAATATGAATTCCTTTACAACCCCACTCGAACTTCTTGGCATTGGGGAGAAGGGGGCTGCTCTACTCGTAGACAATCATGGAAATGCGCTCGTTAATCAAAGCTTTATCAGGGATAAAGGCGCTGAGATTAAGCTGGATGAACCGTCCTATTACTTAACAGGGACAACGGATCGTTATCTGACGGTTGGGGAACGTTCTCATGAAGGGGATTTCAGCCTGTATGCTTTTATTCCGGAGGAGAAAATACTGCAGCAGCTGCCGACGTTGCGGGCGATCTCTTTTCTCCTTCCTTTTGCTTCCATTCTCATCTTGTTATTAGGCTTGGTGCTGCTGCGTAGAACGCTGCTTCTCCCTCTAAACCGTCTGTTAAAAGCCATGAACCGGATTCAGCAAGGGAACCTGGATACTCAAATCAAGCAATTCCCAACCTCCATCGAATTCAAAACGGTAAACGAAACGTTCAACAATATGATGGATCAAATCAAAAATTTGCGGATTAACGTCTATGAAGAGCAATTGAACAAGCAGAAGGCCGAGCTCCAGCATCTCCAGTTGCAAATTAAGCCCCATTTCTATATCAACACTTTGAACTTGCTGCATACCTTGGCCCGGACCAAAGATGTGGAGCTTCTGGAAGAGTTATCGCTCTGCTTGATCCGCCATTTTCGTTACATGTTTCAGAGTAATTTAAGTTTCGTCACTCTCAGGAATGAGCTCCAGCATGTGCGGAACTATTTACGGATTCAGGAGCTCCGGTTTCCTGGACAGCTTATTCCCGAGATAGAGGCCCCCGAGTTTTTGCTGAATATGCCGGTGCCTCCCCTTATGATTCAGACTTTTGTAGAAAATACAGTCAAGCACGCCATTACTTTGGATGATCCAATATTATTAAGGATCGATTTAGAGATGAGTGAACAGCCGCAAGAGGGGATCGTTATTCAAATACGGGATACCGGGCCGGGATTTAAGAAAGGAATCATCAAACTGATTGAAGATGACGAACGTATTGTCGATGAAGAAGGCGAGCATATCGGCATAAGGAATCTTAAACAGAGGCTTCGTCTCCTTTATCAAGAGCAGGCAGAAATTAGACTCCGGAATGCTGATCCCCATGGAGCCATCATCAAAATAAGGCTCCCCCTTTCACCGGAGAACAGAACAAACTACAGCTCAGGAGGTACCGCATCATGTTAACTATGGTGATCGTAGACGACGAGAAATTATTTGCTGATTCGTTGAAAAATGAAATTGAATGGGAACCCTTAGGAATTGGCACTGTTTATACTGCATACAATTCCCGGCAGGCCAAGGATATTTATGAACGTGAGCAAGTTGATTTTATGCTGTGCGATATTGAGATGCCGCAAGGAAGCGGTCTTGACCTGCTGTCCTGGGTAAGAGAGCATTATCCGCGGACCGAATCCGTATTTATGACCTGTCATGCCGACTTCAGATATGCGCAGCGGGCCGTGCAGCTTGGAAGTTTTGATTATTTATTAAAGCCGGTTTCAGCGGATGAACTATGCGATATCACCCGCAGAGTAGTAGAGAAAATTAATAAAGACAAGGAAACGAAGCAATACAGCCGGTTCGGGGAATTCTGGGCACGGCACCAGCCTCTGTTGGCAGAACGGCTATGGCTGGACATTATTAATCATACGATTCCGTCCAATCCGGAACTCATCCGAAAGGAAGCGGAAGAGCGTAATATTCCGTTCGATACCGATATGAAGCTTCTACCGGTTCTTATATCCATTCAGCGCTATAACAAGTCATTTAAACCCCGCGATGAGAAAATTATTGAATATGCGCTGATCAACTCCGGTGCGGAACTGCTTGGAATTCAGGACAGCGGTCTATTATTCGGATTGCCGGAACGTAACCTGTTGGCGTTAATCCCGGTTGAACAGAATGCGCCTGAGATTCAGGAGGACCTTCAAGTACGAGGGAAGAATTTTATTGCCATAGCAAGCTCCCATTTCTATTGTGATGTATCCCTTTACATTGGAAATGAAGTCCGCAGTCATGAATTGACCGAAATGTTGGGCAGGCTCGCCGAATGGGACAAAAACAATGTAATTCATAGTAATAGAGTATGGATGTGGAGAGATAAGCCTTATAGTCAGCAGGCCATTGCTCTTCCGGATATGGATATTTGGTCGGTTCTTCTGAAAGAGGGGCATGGGGACCAAGTGGTTACTGAAGCGGAGGCGTTTCTCCATGGCCTGGCCGAGGAGGAGACTCTGGATGCGGAGAGCTTATACCGCTTTCACCATAACTTTTTGCAGATGATTTATTATGTGTTGAAGTTGAACGGAATTGAGGCCCAGCTTCTGTTCGATGACGAGACCTCGTCAACGATGTTCCAGAGCGCAGTCCGCTCTTTAACGGATATGATCGACTGGATGAAGCATACCATCTCCAAAGCAATGGATTATGTAGGGACGGTCAAGCAATCGCAACCGATTATCAAACATGCAGAGAATTTCATCCTGCAAGTGTTGGAAACGGAAGATTTGACCCGAGAGGCGGTAGCCAAACATGTTTTCCTGAATCCTGACTATTTGGATAGACTCTTTAAGAAGGAGACCGGTTATTCCGTTACGGAGTTCATCGTATCCAAGCGGATGCGGCTTGCCCAAGATCTTCTTGCGAAGACGAATCTGCCCGTCGGATCGATTGCATCTCAGGCAGGGTACACCAATCTGGCCCATTTCTCCCGAAGATTCAAGCAAGTGGTTGGGATGAATCCGAAGGATTATCGAAGTAGTCATAAACAGTAAATGGGGAAAGGTCGAAAATGTCCAAATGGCAGGTCGAAATCAGAGTAGTGAGGAAATAGGGCCCGCTGTAACATTATAACCAGATTCGATGCAAATCGATGGTAATGAAATTGATACAGGGGGATGAAGAATGAAAAAGAAGCTTGGATGGTTGAGTCTCTTATTGGGGTTAATGCTTGCAGTAACGGCATGCTCGGGGAATTCCGGCGGAAACAGTACAGCCGGGGGCACTAAAGAGTCAAACAGCGCCAATTCATCGGGAAATAAAGAGAAGCCTTATGAAGTTGTATATGCCTTTCCTGCCTTTTCCAACGTACCAGCGGACCTTCAAGAAGTGCAGGAAGCCATTAATAAGATTTCGGTTGAAAAAATCAATGTTAAAGTTAAACTTTTGCCAATTAGTAACAGCGCTTTCACGAATCAAATTAACTTAATGTTATCCAGTGGTGAAAAGCTGGACATGTTTGCGATGCTTGGCAATTACAGCAATCAGGTAGCAAAAGGGGCATTATATCCTATTGGTGACATTATGGAGGAGAATGCGCAAGGCACGATCGACGCTTTGGGCGTGGATTACTATAATGCTACCAAGGTGGGCGGCGTTAGCTATGGGGTGCCCAGCCTTCGTGACCTCGCCCAGGATTTTGGTATCGTAGTCCGCAAGGATGTGGTTGAGAAACATAATATTAATTTGGATAATGTCAAAACCTTTGATGACTTTGAACAAATATTCAAGGTGGTTAAAGAAAACGAGCCGGGAATGGCCGGAGCAGCAAATTTGACGAACGGTTCGATTCTCAGCACTTATGGAATACAGGATCCGCTCGGGAATAATTTTGGTGTGCTGCTTAATCATGGTCTTGACGATTTAAAAGTAGTAAACTTGTTCGCTTCCGAGGAGTACAAACAGATTGTGACCAAGATTCGGGAATGGTATCTGGCAGGATACTTGGCCAAGGACGCCGCAACCAGTCCGGAATCCAATAATGTAATGGTGAAGACTGGAAAAGCAGCGGGCTGGTTATCCGCCATGAAGCCGGGATTCGAAACACAGGAAAGCCGTAACGTTGGCTTGGAAATGGTCGCTGCCCGAACTCAAACGCCGGTGGCCATGACGGATACGGTTACCAATGTGGCTATCGGTGTTGCGGCAAATTCGGAACAACCGGCAAAGGCGTTGCAATTTCTGAACCTAATGTATACCGACAAGGATATCGTAAATCTGATTGACTGGGGTATTGAAGGCAAACATTACGTGAAGGTCGAAGGATCGGATAATGTAATCAAATATCCCGACGGCGTTACAAGCGACAATGTCGGATACAAGAGCGACGGCTGGATGCACGGTAATCAATTCCTCTCCTATGTCTTCGAGGGAGACGACCCTGAGGTTTATGTGAAGATGAATGAGTTCAATCAGTCCGCCTCTAAATCCAAAGCCCTTGGGTTTACCTTTAACGGCGATTCGGTAAAGGCTGAGATTGCTGCCTGCAATGCGGTGCTTGACCAATATCGCAGAGCCATTGAAAGCGGAGTGCTTGATTTGGATAAATCGCTTCCGGAATTTCTTAAAAAGTTAGATGACGCCGGAATCAACAAAATCATTACGGAAAAACAGAAGCAATTAGATGAATGGGCTGCCAATAATACATCGAATTAAGGGATCTGGCGATCCAATCAGTAGCCGCTGATTGGATCGTATTTTTTAAAGCTAAATTGTCAATTGAAAGGAAGTGCAGTTGTATGAGGCAGCTAAGTTATAACGTAAAGAATAAAAAGTTTAAATATCTCCCACTGTACTTATTGATGATTCCGGGACTTATCTATTTGTTGATCAACAATTATCTGCCCATGTTCGGTATGTTCATCGCTTTTAAAAACATTAACTTCACTAAAGGTATCTTTGGCAGCGATTGGGTCGGATTTCAGAATTTTAAATACTTGTTTCAGACCAGCGACGCCTTCATCATTACCAGAAATACGATTTTGTATAATGCGGCCTTCATCATCTTGGGGACGATCTTCGCCATTGCTTTCGCTATTCTGCTCAACGAGATTAAGAAGAAGGTATTGTCCCGATTCTATCAAAGCGTAATTGTACTGCCGCATCTGATCTCATTCGTAGTTATCGGCTATTTAGCCTATGCCGGGCTCAGTCTGGAAACGGGCTTTATGAATAAAACCATTCTCCCTTTCCTGGGGATTGATCCGATTTCGTGGTACACCGAGCCTAAATACTGGCCATTCATTTTAACGATTATTCATCTGTGGAAATCCATTGGCTTTAACTGCATTATTTTTCTTGCCTCCATTATAAGTATTGATACGGAATATTATGAGGCAGCAACCTTGGACGGAGCTTCCAAATGGGCACAGATCCGGTCGATTACCATTCCCTTGATCACTCCGGTCATCGTCATGCTGACGCTGCTTGGGATCGGGCGCATCTTTTATTCCGATTTTGGTTTGTTCTATCAGGTACCTATGAATGCCGGCTTCATTTCGGATACGACCAGTGTAATCGATACCTATGTTTACAAGGGATTAATGGTATCCGGTGACATGGGTATGGCATCGGCTGCTGGCGTATATCAGTCCATCGTCGGATTTATTCTTGTACTAGGGGCGAATTTGATCGTACGCAAAGTAAGTAAGGACAATGCGTTATTCTAATATAATCGAGGTGACCTACTTGTGCTTAATGAAAGTAAAGTAATGCGGTGGATCTCCAATACGGCGTTGGGACTCTTTGCGGCTGCGTGCATTGTGCCTTTTGCTCTGCTTATTATCGCATCATTTAGCAGTGAAGAAAGCATCGTGCGGCAGGGCTACTCGTTCTTCCCTGAGCAATTCAGCCTAAAAGCATATGATTATCTCTGGCTGCATCATTTAGAATTGGGCCGGGCATATGGAATTACTATACTCATTACTGTGATTGGGACTGCAGTAAGCTTGGCGATTACTTCGATGCTGGCCTATCCGTTATCCCGAAAAGATATGCCCATGAATAGGGTTTGGACGTTTGTAGTCTTCTTTACCATGCTCTTTAATGGCGGTCTGGTTCCTACCTATCTGATCTATACGCAAATTTTTGATATCAAGAATACACTCTTCGGGTTGCTTCTTCCGGGACTACTCATGAACGGTTTTAATATTTTGCTGGTTCGCACGTTCTTTCTTACCTCGATACCGCCTGCGTTAATCGAAGCGGCGAGTATAGACGGGGCGGGGGAAATCAAAATTTTCTACCGGATCATTCTCCCGCTGTCCGTGCCTATTATGGCAACGATAGGATTGTTTCAGGCAATTGCGTATTGGAACGACTGGTTCAACGGCTTGATCTACATCACCGATACGAAAATGTTCGGAATCCAGACGATTCTCACCAAGATGGTAATGGACATTCAGTTTTTGACAAGCAACAGCAATGCTGCAGGTTTGAATGCCGGCGCGGCGATAGCGGAGTTGCCAAGCACTTCCGTCCGGATGGCTATTGCAGTCATCGGCGTTCTACCTATTCTGATTGCATATCCTTTTTTCCAAAAATACTTTGTAAAAGGTATTACAATCGGGGCTGTAAAGTAAATATTTACTAGATAGGAGTATGGAGAATGAAATTCAGAAATCCGGTTGTGGGCGGTTCTTATCCCGATCCGAGTATTTGCAGGGTCAATGACGACTATTATTTGGTTAACAGTTCGTTCGGTTATTTTCCTGGGCTTCCTATTTTTCATAGTAAGGATTTGGTCAATTGGTCTCAGATCGGTTACGGGCTAACGAGAGAGAGTCAAGCTTGCCTTTATAGAAAGGAGGAAGGGGAAGGGACCCATGATCCATTATTCAATTTTACGGGAATCTATGCTCCGACCATCCGCTATCATCAAGGAAGCTTTTATATTGTGACGACCAATACGGTAGACGGACGGAATTTTATTATTCAGGCGGAACAACCTGAAGGTCCTTGGTCAGAACCTCTCTTTCTGGACCACTGGGGAGGAATTGATCCTTCGCTCTTATTCGATGAAGACGGAAAAGTATATATTACAGGTACGGGAAGTCATAGGGATGGAGTACCCGGTATTTATCAGGCGGAAATGGATCTAACAACCGGGGAAATTATTACCGAGCGCAAGCTGATCTGGGAAGGAACGGGCGGCAGCTTTCCCGAAGGACCACATTTATACCGAATAGATAAGCGTTACTATTTAGTTATTGCGGAAGGTGGGACAGAATACGGCCATATGGTGACGGTTGCCAGAAGTGATCAGCCTTACGGGCCCTTTGAGGCTTGCCCTAATAATCCGATTCTTACGCATAGAAGCATTAGCCACTCTGTCCAGGCCACGGGACATGTTGATTTTGTCCAGGCGCATGATGGCACATGGTGGACCGTACTTCTCGGAATCCGGCCTATCGGTTATCCCTTTCATCACCACTTGGGCAGGGAGACATACCTTGCCCCTGTAACTTGGACGGAGGAGGGATGGCCGCTCATCGGCGAGAATGGAAGACTTGGACTGGAGATGGAGGGGCCAGGATTTTTCCAAGGATATGACGAATCGTTATCCCGTTTCGGCCGGGACAATTTTGATAATGAAGTTCTGGACTTTCAGTGGAATTTTCATAGAAATCCCCGGGAATCGATGTATTCTCTGTCGGCAAAAAAGAGCTGTCTCACGCTATTTGGTACGGAGCATACGCTGGACGAATCGCAGAACCTTGCGTTTCTCGGCCGAAGACAGCAGGATTTTGATTGCTGCGTCTCCGCATTGATGAAATTTGAGCCGGAGCATGACGGAGAAGAGGCCGGGCTTACCGTCTACATGAATGAGAAGGCTCACTACGAAATTGCGGTAAGAAGAAATAACGGGCTCAAAACACTGTTTCTGCGTCGCCGTATCGGTTCTCTATGGAAAGTGGAATGGGAACAAGAGCTGGATGCCAATGAAGTGATCCTGAATATAAAGGCAAATGATGTTCAATATATTTTCGGTTATTCCTTACTAGGAGAGGAAGAAGTAATCATTGGCGGCGGGGAATGTTCTTATCTGGCTACAGAAGTAGCAGGAGGCTTTACCGGCGTATACTTCGGAATGTATGCCACAGGAAACGGCAAGCCTAGCGAATCACCGGCTCATTTTGATTACTTTGATTATCTTCAGCTACCGGAGTCTTGAAGTTCCCGATGAAACGGTAAGATAATATGGTGTTATGCGCACTCTCCTTTGTGATTCCAATTGGAATCGCAAGGGAGAGTTTTTATTTGGAGTATTATTTAATTTACCCTCAACTCAAACCAAGGACTTAATCCAGCAATGGGCGCTACGCTCTATGTGAGCCTGAACTCATGGACTATCTCTCTGTTAATTAGAATATTAATAGTACAAGAATTGCGTATCTACCATAGAAAGGAGGACGAGTTAACTGCGCGATTATCGTTACTATAAAGAAGTTTGCGCCGGGCTTCCGATGCCTTTTGCCTTCGTTGATTTGGATATGCTGCAGCAGAATATTCAGAGCATTCTTCAGCGGGCCAATGGGAAGAAGATCCGCATTGCGAGTAAATCGATCCGTTCGGTTGATGTGCTGTGGCGGATTCTGCAGGCAAATTCGCAGTTTCAGGGGATCATGTGCTACACCGTGCCGGAAGCGCTTTATCTGGCGCAGCAAGGATTCACCGACTTGCTGATGGGTTACCCGGCGGTGGACGTAAGCCTGCTCGCGTCCGTCGCCAGGCATCAGCGTGAGGGTGGTAGCCACATCACGCTGATGGTCGACTGCGAGAGCCATGTCGAGCAGGCGGAAGCGGCAGCCGCCAAGTACGGCGTGGTGCTGCCGCTCTGTGTGGACATCGATTTGTCGATGGATGTCCCGGGGTTGCATTTCGGCGTATGGCGTTCGCCTATACGCTCCACGGATGCGGCGCTGGACCTTATCCAGCGCATCGCTCGATCGAGGCACGTCGTGCTCGAGGGGCTCATGGGTTACGAAGCGCAAATTGCGGGCTTAGGCGACCGGGTGCCGAGACAGGCGCTGAAGAACGCCATCGTGCGGTTACTCAAGCGCCGCTCGATCCGTGAAGCCGCCGTCCGGCGGGCGGAACTGGTCGCAGCGATCGACTGCATGGGTCTTCCTCCGCTCCGGTTCGTGAATGCAGGTGGTACGGGGAGTCTTCATACCAGCAGCGTGGAGCAGGTCGTCACCGAGGTCACGGCCGGCTCCGGGTTCTATTCGCCCGGTCTGTTTGACCACTACCGGGACTTCACGTTACTTCCCGCCGCAGGATATGCAATCGAGATCGTGCGTCAGCCGCGCAGCGATCTCTTCACTTGCTTAGGCGGCGGTTACTCGGCTTCAGGAGCTGCAGGCAACGACAAACTACCGCGCCCATACCTGCCGCAAGGTGCGGCACTTCTTGCGATGGAAGGGGCAGGCGAAGTCCAGACGCCGATTCGCTACAACGGGCCGGAACAACTGAAACTCGGCGATCCGATCTATATGCGTCATAGCAAAGCAGGAGAATTATGCGAAAGATTCACGCACCTCTACTACATTTCGAATAGCAGTATCGTTGGCAAGACAACGACATATCGTGGAGATGGGCTATGTTATCTATAAATTTGAACGAACGGAATAAGAAAGAATGGAGAAATTGGTCGGGACTAGTACGCGGACTGCCGAAGAGCATCGTATACCCAACCAGTATAGAAGAAGTGGTCGAAGTTGTTAAGACCTGTGCCGCCGAAGGGCGGAAACTGCGTGTCGTCGGATCCGGACATTCATTTACGAGGCTCGTCCAGACCGACGATGTATTAGTCTCCTTGGATCAATTGCAGGGCGTGATTGGGGTTGATCGGGAGAAGGGTATTGCTGAAGTCTGGGGCGGAACGAAATTGGACCGACTCGGGGAAGAATTGCATGCCTGTGGGGTTGCGCAAGAGAATCTAGGCGATATTAATGCGCAATCCATTGCGGGAGCGATCAGTACGGGAACACATGGTACGGGAGAGCGCTTCGGGAGCCTCGCAACGCAAGCGGTAGGCTTGACGGTGGTGACAGCGACAGGAGAAATTCTCGAATGTTCAGCCGAGCAGGACGAAGGGCTTTTTCGGGCGATGCAGGTTTCATTGGGGCTGTTTGGAATTATCGTGAAGGTGAAGCTACGTATTGTACCTTCGTACGCGCTTCGCTATACGAGCCGCAAAATAGCCTTCTCGGAGTGTCTTGAGCAGCTTGATCTATTCAAGCAGGAGAATCGTCATTTTGAATTTTACTGGTTCCCTTATACGGATGTCACTCAAATCAAACTGACTAATATGACGGATGAGGTCCCCGGAAAGCCAAGTCGGTGGGGTTATTGGAAAATATTGCTGATGGAGAATGTGCTGTTCTGGGTTTTGTCGGAGTGCTGCCGTTTCATTCCGCGTCTTTGTAAGCCGATCAGCCGGTTATCGGCAGCGGGCGTGCCGGATGTACAGGAAGTGGGGTATAGTCACCGCATTTTCGCGACGCCGCGGCTCGTTCGGTTTAACGAAGTAGAATACAGCGTACCGGCGGATCGCATGCGAATCGTACTGGAGGAAATACGTGATATGGTGAATCGTTACCAATTCCCCGTTCATTTTCCCATCGAATGCCGCTATGTACAGGGAGACGATTTATGGCTCAGTCCGGCGACGGGACGTGATTCTGCCTATATCGCTGTACATATGTACCGGGGGATGGAGTATGCCGACTATTTTTCCAAAGTAGAGGAGATCTGCAGACGGCATGGCGGAAGACCGCACTGGGGCAAAATGCACACGATGTGCGCGGAGCAGCTCCGTTCGGTATATCCGAAGTGGGATGCCTTTCTTCGCCTCAGGCAAGAGCTTGATCCTTCGGGCGTATTCTTGAATCCTTACTTGGCAGAAATGCTGCAACTGAGCGACGGGGAGCATGGGCAAGGGTGAATTCATCTGATTATATGGTATACTGGAAAAAGTATAGGGGGTGCATTACTGATGGAGAATCCGTTAGGATTGTCTGTGACTTCTTTCACTCATGCAGAGCCAGTATCGGAAAAGCGTTACTTTGCATGGGGCTTAATTTTAATCTAACGCTTAATAAGCTTTTCTAATATTTTGGCTTTGCACCTTATGAATCACAATAAGGAGTGAAGCAAGTTGAAATATACGAATGCCAAGAAAGTATTACCCGAAAAGCTAATCCTAGAGATTCAACAGTATATTCAGGGCGAAACCATCTATATTCCCAAACCGGAGATGGAATATCATCAATGGGGAAGCAAGAGCGGCAGTAGACGATGGTTGGATCGCCGGAATGCCGCGATTAGATGCGATTTTAGGAATAATGTCAAGATCGAGCAGCTTGCTAAGGAGTATTTTCTCTCCACTGAAACGATTAAGAAAATTGTCTATTCAGGAAATAAATAAGAAATGGACTGCTGACACTGATGAAGTTTTTCTTCATCGGTGTTTTTCTATATGCCATCATTGATTCTAAGTGGATGTTTACCTATAAATTGCTTCGTGCACATTTTAAAATATGAGAAGGTAGATTTGAAGTATTTCGTTTTTTTGGTGGAATGAGGAGGAGAACAAATGCTAACGCCATTTATGAGAAACCACGAGTTCAATTTAATCAAGCGCCTGGTGGGGCGTCTCGATCATCATATCAAGACCACTGCCGATCAGAAAGTGATATCCGCCACCCGGCACACAACATGGACCCGAGTCATGGAGATGTTCCCGGCTGCGACAGAGGAGCAGAAACAATTCTTCGATCGGATTCCGGCGTTGAACCGTGCCGAGGAATTCCAAGCTTATCTGAGCGAGCTGGAGGAGTACGTCACACCCTTTGAACAGGTGACCGAACAGCAATTGAAGAAGCTCTTTCCAAAAATTAAAAAGTTGAAGCTCCCGCCGCTGGCCGAGCTCGATTTCCGGTTCCTGACCTATATCGGCTGGACCGATATTTCAAGCAATAAACTCTTTATCGTCTACAACTTAGACGGGAAGATAACGGGCCTAAAGGGGCGGTTCAGTCCGACGAATAAAAAGGGGGTCTGCTGCCTCTGCAACAAGCATGAGGAGATTGCCTTCGTAACTGCCCAGACGAAAGTTAAGTCCGGATCGGCTCTGGATCATTTCGGACGGGTCGGGAATTATATGTGCATCGACAGCGCCAAGTGCAACCGGAATATTACCGAGGTGTCCGGGCTGGAGCGGTTTATGAAGGACGTCTTAAATTAACGATCCTATCGCAGGCGGGAATTACCCAGCAGGAGACAGAGCCCTCCAACATGAATTGACAGAGATCTGCTCAAGGATTAAGGTAATGGGGATACAAGGTCAATTTAATTGTTGGAGGATACTTATGAATCAACGTTTTCGAATTACGAGATCTATGCATCCGGACGCTACCGATCAAGAAATTTCATTGGAAGAATGCCAGGATTACTTTTCATCCAAGGCGGATTTCACATATCAGACGGTGCTGACTGTGAAAGGGGAGGAGAGCACGATGTCTATAAAAGGGGATTTCTTTATGTGGCAATATGGAGAAGCCCTTATTCCATTCAGACACTATATGGGGGAATTGTATGTAGCCATCTCTCATCAAGAAATCGTGCCCCTTATGATGGAAATTGCAACTGATCTTCGGGCGGATATCGTGGAAGGTTAATGAGTTAGGAACGACGAGTGGGAAGAGCGGCTTATCTGCGGATAAGTTGCTTTTTTATTTAGGATGAAATGATGCAACTTTACATAGCAGTTCGCAAGTATATTGCCTTTCAAGCGGGTAAATAATTTACAACGACGAGCGAAGGCATGAAACTTTGAAGGCATACCATTAGTCAACAAAGGGGTTGGTAATCAATGAGCAGGAAGTTGTTGCTGACGGGAGCATCCGGGAGAATCGGAAACGTAATCTACGAAGGACTGAAGAAAGACGGCCGATATACTGTGATCGGGGCGGATATTGAGGCGAATGAAGGACAAGGAATCGTGAAAATGGACATTGCCGATGAATTGCGGTTGCTGGAATTGACCCAGGGAGTCGACACGGTTCTTCATTTCGCATGGATCCAAGAGAACGAAGATTTCCTTGGAAAAGTGTTATCGGGGAATGTAAGCGGTGCATACAAATTATTGGAGGCAGCGGCGCAAAATGGCGTGCGGCGCGTGATATTTGCCAGTTCCAATCATGCGACCGGCTATTATAAAGTCGATGAGAAACCGGACCCGATGGATCCCTATCGTCCGGACAGCTTTTACGGGCTAAGCAAATGTTATATTGAGCTGCTGGGGCGATTGTACTCTGACCAAGGGAAACTATCGTCCATTAATATTCGTATCGGTAATTTTCCGGGGGATGACCGCCCTCATTCGGAGCGAGCGGGGCATATTTGGATTTCGGAACGCGATATGCTGCAACTGATCGTTTGCTGCATTGAGGCGGATGCAGAGATCAAATATTTAAATTTATACGGCACCTCCGCGAACAGCGACAATTATTATAATATTGATTATTTGGAGGGACTCATCGGCTATAAACCTCTGGATGATGCAACCGAATTGCTGGAGCAAGCCAAGGCCGCGGGCGAGAGGTTCGCCAGGATGAGACAAGGTATCAAGGCGGACAAGAGTGATTTAACTTCATACATTCACCGCTCGGATCGATAGGAGTGGGGCAGTTGGGATCGACAGATGTGGCTGTTGGGAGCAACTTAACTGTAATACCTACACTTAATTACCGTGAATCCGGTCGTTCTGGAGAATTAACTGTATTTCCTACAGTTAATACTTATCCTATCCGCTCTTTCCGCAGCAAGTGCCTAAATTAACTGTAGGATTTCCAGTTAGTTAGTCCGGGCCTGGCCTACCGCGCGAAATAACTGTAGGTTTTCCAGTTAATCTTCATAAGTGGTCTGGTGAGCCTAGGGAGGAGAGCAACATGGTGAAAGTGGAGTAAGCTTGGTCAGGAGAAAGGGGGTGTCCTTCAGCCACCTACACTACGATGACTTTTGGGACACCCCCCTCTGAACGATCGTTACCCGTTAGCTGATTCCTCGGATTCCTCTTTTGACAGCGGGAAGTAACTCTCAATCTGGTTCATATCATCTTGGTCTAATTCCCATCCTAGAGCATTTAGATTATCAACGATATGTTCCTTGCTCGCTGCTTTTGGGATCGTAACTAACCCTTGCTGTCTTAACACCCAGTTTATCGCCACTTGATAGGCTGTCTTGCCGTACTTGGCGCCGATGGTGTCTAACATATTTCTTTCTGGAGAGCCCGCTTCAGGAAAGCCTTTCCCGCCAAATACATGCGGAGCAAATCCAAATGGCGAATAACCCATAATGGTTATCTCATTCTTTTTAGCAAAGGGTACAATCTCATTCTCTATGCTTCTATCGTTCAAATGGTAAGGTAATTGGTTGCATACCAAGGGTACATTTCCTAAATGATGTTGAGCTTCTTGCATTAATGGAATGGAAAAATTGCTCACACCCACATATTTGATTAATCCCTTGTTGACTAACTCAGCCATAGCCGCCATGGTCTCTGAAACCTCATATTGTTCGCTTGGCCAATGCTGCAAATATAAATCGATGTGGTCTGTTTTTAAACGTTCTAAACTTGCCTCCGCCGCTCTAAGGACACCTTCGTAAGAACAGTTTTTCGCCGAAACTTTAGTCACAAGGAATACATCATTTCTGATATCATGGATGGCTTGGCCAACAACTCTCTCGGACCCGCCCCCGGCATATTCTTCGGCAGTATCTATAAGAGTAAGTCCATTTCTAATCCCAAAACGCAAAGCTTCTATTTCCTCTTTTTCTTTCTGCTGATCTTCCCCAAATTTCCAAGTTCCTTGGCCTATAGCCGGAATGTTTATTTCCGTGTTACCCAGCTTACGATATAGCATTCGCAACACCTCCTGAGAACAATAAGTATTTATTTCTAATTATAGCCCCAGCCGGAGTATTAAAGATACTCGCATTTGAATTGTGAGAACTCCGCCGAAGAACCTTCCCCGCAAGCATACAAACCGATGAGTACGCCTGTAAATCCTCCCGCAACTTCAGACGACAGGTATCTGGTTTGTGCCGTGCCTAAGAGAATCTCCTTGCCGTCGGCTTGAAGAAGGAAGCTATAGCGCTCTTGACTTGCTCGTATCAGCAGTGTGGCTTGGTTGTCGCCTCCCAGGTCCACTTCCTTTTCGACAGGTTTGATATCCCCGATATTCAGGCGCTCGATTACCTTATACCCCTCCTCGTCTTTGCGTACAGACAGATCATAGTGATGATTCTCATCCATATAGAGCGTGATGCCAGCTTCTCCG
>DJTQ01000139.1 GCA_002439285.1 Paenibacillaceae bacterium UBA6304 | reverse complement strand
AAACCTACAGTTATTTCGCGCGGTAGGCCAAGTCCAGACAAACTAACTGGAAATCCTACAGTTAATTTAGGCACTTGCAGCAAAAAGAGCGGAAAGGATAAGGATTAACTGTAGGTAATACAGTTAATCCTACAGAACGACTAGATTCACGGTAATTAACTGTAGGTTATACAGTTAGTTTGCTCCCAATACCCCTCGGTCCTATCGATCCGAGCGGTGAATACATGAAGTTACTGGTTACTGGTTCTGGTTACTGTAAAGTTTGCTTAATGTGCGCCTGTTTCATGACTAGTTAGTTAAAGTAATTAATTCATGCCCCTTCATGCTCATACCGCCGTTTTCAGCGCTTCATCCTTCGGCAGCAGCACGGTCAACAGACCGAGCAACGGCAGGTAGGAGCAGAGCTTCATAATGAACAAGATGCCCCACTGGTCGGCAAAATGGCCGAGCAAGGCAGAGCCAAGACCGCCTAGCCCGAAGGAAAGGCCGAAGAACAAGCCGGAGACAAGCCCGACTTTGCCCGGCAGTAATTCCTGCGCATAGACGACGATAATTGAAAAAGAAGACGACATGATGAACCCGGCCAGCACGACGAGTACGCCGGACCAGAACAGATTGGCATAAGGCAGCAACAGCGAGAACGGAGCTGCGCCGAGAATCGAGAGCCAAATGATGTTCTTGCGTCCGTAACGGTCGGCCATCGGGCCCCCAAAGAACGTTCCGACAGCGGCGGCAGCGAGAAAGGCGAATACGTACCACTGGGCCCCGCTTTTACTGACACCGTAATGGTCCATCATGAAGAAAGCGTAAAAGCTTGAAATGCTGATGGAGTACACATTTTTGGAGAACAGCAGCAGCACCAGCACGGAAATCGCCAGACCTACCTTCCTTTTGCTCAATCCGCTTCTCACCGTCTCTTCCGGGTTCCGGGCAGCCCGGAGCGGACGGGGCCGCACGTTTAGTGAGGCGTACCATCTGGCGACAAAAAACTGGATAATGATCGCCGCAATCGCCGCAAAAGCGAACCAGACTACGCTGCGCTGTCCCAGTGGGATAAAGATGAGCGCAGTCATTAGCGGTCCCAGCGAAGTGCCGATATTGCCGCCGACCTGGAAGATCGACTGCGCCAAACCGCGACGATCCCCTGCGGCAAGATAGGCCACTCTCGAGGATTCCGGATGGAACACGGAGGAACCCAACCCGACAGAGGCTACAGCCAACAGAATAATGCTGTACGCAGGAGCGTAGGCCAGCATCACGACGCCGATCAGGGTAAAGCAAACTCCCAGCGGCAATATGTACGGGCGGGGACGGATGTCCGAGTACAGCCCGACCAACGGCTGGAACACCGAGGCCGTGATGTTCATGGCAAACGAAATCCAGCCGATCTGTCCGTAGCTTAGCGCCAGCGAATCCCGCAGAATCGGGAACAAGGCGGGAATGGCCGATTGCATCGTGTCGTTAAGCAAATGCACCATACTGATCGCAAATAGGATCGGATATACCGTCAACGCCTGCGCAGAGGTTTTGCTTGTTGCCGCTTTATTCATGTCAATCTCTCCATCCGATCTCTTCGTCTCTATTTATGAACTAGAAATTAAAGTTATCCGGGTCCGATCCGAACCGTTGGTTCAGGTTCAGCCCGTCGATAGCCGCGATATCCTCGGCGCTTAACTCGAAATCAAAAATGTCGGCGTTCTCTTTAATCCGCCCTTCATTCACCGACTTCGGAATCGTGATCACGCCAACTTGCAGATCCCAGCGCAAAATAACCTGTGCCGCGGATTTGCCGTATTTTTTGCCGATGGATACCAAAGTATCGTTCTCAAGCAGATTGCCTTGACCGAGCGGAGACCAAGCTTCCAGGAAAATGCCCTTCTCTTGCGTGAACTTCAACAGTTCTTTTTGGGTCAATTGCGGATGAAGCTCCACTTGGTTTACCGCCGGAACGACTTCCGCGTCCGTCAGCAAATCTTGCAAATGATGAATCTGGAAGTTGCTCACACCGATGGCACGAACTTTGCCTTCCTTATAAACCTTTTCCAGTGCACGCCAAGTGTCTTTATATTTACCTTTAACCGGCCAATGCACCAGGAACAGGTCGATGTATTCCAAATTCAATTTGCTCAAACTGGTTTCAAAAGCTTGCAGCGTCGTTTCGTAGCCTTGCATGTTATTCCACACTTTGGAGGTTACGAACAGCTGGTCCCGGGACAGGCCGTTCTCTTCCATCGCTTCGCGGATCGCTTGTCCGACGCCTTCTTCATTATTGTAAGCGGCAGCCGTATCTATGCTGCGGTAACCGGCGCGAATCGCCGCTTTGACTGCCTGGATGACTTCCTCGCCTTCCTGGGCCTTGTATACCCCTAAACCAAACCACGGCATCTCTACTCCGTTATTGAGCTTTACGGTGTCCTGCAAATTGTTGGGCATGAATTTTTCCTCCTTAAGGTTAGGTTTTATTGAGTAAAATATTCCATGTCTATTATGACCGACATCGGACAAAATTTAAAGCCACCTAATACAATCGGCATTGTTGTATCGTGTACCGCAGCTTTTCCAGCTCGCCTTTTTCCAATTCATAACCCGTTTCTTTCATATCATTAGCCGCCTCGCCTGGGATGATCCCTTGTAGCGCCAAACACCACAGCACCCTTAGAATATATTGATCCATCGGCTGCGTAAACGTCGACATCGCATAATCATCCACTCTGGACGACAGCTCCATGAAGAGGGCGTAATCTTGGGCGTGAAATGCCTTGATCAGGTCGTATTGAATATTCGGAAAAGCGGCTCCCAAACCGACCAGCGCTCCGGTTGCCCCGCACATCAGGGAATACCCGAACATCCGGTCCTCTCCGGTGATGAGCAGCTTCCCAGGATAATGGTCCAAAATGAGCGAAGACACATCTTGTAGCGTCATTACGCTGTCCAGCGCGGCCATTTTCATGCCGACGACGGAGGGCAAGGCAAGCAATTCCCTCAGCACCTCTTTGGAATAGGCCAGTCCCCCCGCTTCTTCGTACAGATAAAAAAGAATTAGCGGTAATCCGACCGACGACAGCTCACGATGGTATTCGATGATCGCGCGATCGCGGCGAGAACTCTCCATTTCCTTGTAGATTACGGGAGGAAACACAAGCAGCGCCTCGGCACCTCCGGCAATTGCTTCCTCCGCCATAGCTATACTATTCCGCCGCCATTGTTCGAGCCGGAGAGGTTCGGGCAACAGGTGGTCAATCAGCGATCCTACCCCGGCCACAAGCAGTTGTCCTTCATCTAAATGAGACCTCCAGGAGCGGAGAATACGCTCCCGTTCTTCCGCCTTCAGTTGAAGCCCCCTCCCGGTATGTGCCCATACCGCAACGCCCCCGATTTGTTGGCGGCACAAATACGCCGCATAAGCCTCTTGCGCCTCACCATGTATCGCCCCGCTTTTGCATCTGGGAACGGGGACTGCCGGGATCAGCCCGCCGGTCAAGGCTTGGACCGCTTTTGCCGTCTTTTGCTCCATCGTTAAGGTCATCCTGCCGCCTCCATTCACGTTTGCTCCAAAAACCAGGCTCTGCCTCCGCTGCGATACCAAGACGCGATATCCTTGAATGAAGTCACGTTCCCGCCTCCCCCAATCTCCTCGGCGTTTCGTAAATGCAACATCCAGGGAACAAGCCCGTGCTCCGGATGAAAATATAGATCATGAAGCGCGCGCTCCGTTTTCGAGCCCTGCTTCTTACTATAGGCTCTGCCCGGCTTTTGAAAAACCGTGTGCATCTGCAGGCTCTCCACCCCGCGCAGCGCATACTCCAACGCCATCTTACCGGTGGCGACATTACCGGTGCCAGACACCGGCGGTACCGTTACCTGTAGGCCTCCTTCGAGCTCGAGTCTCCGCAGCGCGGTGAGAATCCGCAAATTGCGGCGGCTTAAATCGGGACCGCCATAAGCGATACCCGCTTTTCCGGCGAATTCCCGCTCCAGGTCATAAAGCCGGTTGGCATAGACGACATAATCCGGTGCGCATTCCCCCTCTTCCAGCAGAACGCGGAACGCGTTCAACTGGAAGTCGTCCTCGAACACCGTGTTCATCAGCTTGATGCCGAGCACGAGATCGCCGTCCGGAAGACTGGACTTGATTCGGTGCGGCCCCTCTCCCATCCAGCGGAGGTCGGTGTCCCGGTGTTTGGCCCGGACGGACCCGGCGAGCGTAGAGCTGACCTCTTGTTCCAT
>DJTQ01000140.1 GCA_002439285.1 Paenibacillaceae bacterium UBA6304 | reverse complement strand
TTCCGGCCAATCCGACGAAGATTAGCTGTGATTCCACGCAGTCCTCGTTGTCCACATTCTCATGCGGCTTCACATCCCGGTAAGCCAGCCCCAGGACGCGCAGCGCGCTGCGGGCCATCTCCTCATTCTCCGCTTGTACCCGGCCCCGCAGCGTCCCCGTGAACGGAACGACTTTACCTTCCCATAAAATATACGAGCATTTATCGAGCAACATGTCGGGAGCGCCCTTTACTAACGCCATTTTGCCTCCCTGATGGGCAACGACAACCGACATCATTTTCCGCTGGGAGTCGAACGGAAACTCCTGCTGCCGCTGGTAAGATGCGCTAAGCGTTTCCGGAGAAAGACCCATTTTCGAGGAAAGCACGACCAAGGCTCCTTCCGTCGGATCCCCTTTGAGTCTCCACTGGGTTGCCGGGCCTTCGTCCTTTGTCTTTTTGCGGCCGCGCACATCAGGATCCGCTTCATAGATGACCGCATTAGAGCAAAGGGCGCTGACTTGCAAGAGGCGGCGCAGACTTTGATCCTTCTTCAGATCGACCGGGTGCGCGTTCTCCATAATATGTCCTACAGGTTCATATCCTTCCCCGGTGACTTCCAGCGAGCGGCCTTCTACCCACACCCTCGTGACCGTCATTTTGTTCTGAGTCAGCGTGCCTGTTTTGTCCGAGCAAATGACGGAGGCGCAGCCCAGCGTCTCAACAGAAGGCAACTTACGAACGATGGCTTTACGTTTAATCATACGCTGTACACCCAAGGCCAGCGCGATCGTCACGATGGCGGGAAGCCCTTCCGGAATGGCTGCCACCGCCAAGCTTACACCTGCAAGGAACATGGCTCCCGCCGGCTGACCGTGCAGAATCCCGACAAGCACCACCAAAACTGTAAGCCCGAGGGCCAGGTAAATCAATATTTTCCCAAGTTGCTCCAATCTTCTTTGCAGCGGTGTCTCCTGACTGTCGGTATTTTGGATCAAATCGGCGATTTTGCCCATTTCGGTGTCCATGCCCGTACGGATGACAATACCTCGTCCACTGCCACGCGTAATCATCGTGCCCATGAAGCCGATGTTCTTCTGATCGCCCAGCGGAACCTCGGCTTCGCTCAGCGTCCCCGCATGCTTGCCGACCGGGTGGGATTCCCCCGTCAGCGCCGACTCTTCCACATCAAGGCTGTGTGTAACCAGCCAGCGGATATCCGCCGGAATCCGGTCCCCGCTCTCCAGCGCCACGATATCGCCCGGAACAAGCTCCCTGGCCGGGATATGCCTAACAACTCCGTCCCGCAACACGTTCGCATGCGGAGCGGACAACTCTTTCAATGCGTGGAGTGAACGCTCGGCCCGGAATTCCTGGATGAAGCCGAGCACGCCGTTCAAGACGATGATGGCTATAATAGTAACGGCGTCCAGGTATTCGCCAAGAATGCCGGAGATTAGTGTGGCGCCCATCAAAACAAGCATCATAAAATCTTTAAACTGGTTCAAAAACAGCAGCCACGGGGATATCCGCTTCCCCTCCGACAGCTCGTTCCATCCGTACTCCTCATGTCTTCGAGCCGCTTCTTCCTGGGCCAGGCCTTGTTCACGCTTGACGCCGAACCGCTCCAGAAGCTCTTCCCCACTCCACTGGTGCCAGTTTTTTTGTTCCATCCTCCCAATTCCCCTCCCGTATTTAGTGCGATATACAGCGCGAAGGCTTTTCCACCTAGGGTAAATGTATTCCGGCCAGTCCCAAATTATCACAGCGGGGCACTTAAGTTTTTGCCTGAAGTTATGTATCATAAGAGAGAGCATGAATAGCAAGAATCCTCTATATGAGAAAAGACGGGAGAATATCACTTTATGGCACTTGACGGAATAGTAACACGCTCGATTGTTCATGAACTGCAAGCGGTCGTTGGCGGCCGCATCAATAAAATACATCAGCCATCCCCTAACGACATCATCATGCAACTGCGCTCCGCAGGCGGAACCCGGCGTTTATTGCTGTCCGCTAATCCTACTTACCCGCGTGTGCAATTGACGGAGCAATCTTTTCCGAATCCGCTGGAAGCTCCCATGTTCTGTATGCTGCTCCGCAAGCATTGCGAGGGCGGAGTAATTGAGGCAATTACTCAAGTAGGGATGGAGCGGATCATTCATTTCGATATACGCCAGCGCGATGAATTGGGCGATGTTTCACAGAAACGGCTCGTCGTGGAATTAATGGGCCGCCACAGCAATATTATCCTGATTGATCCCTCCACCGGAGCACAGTTGGACGGCATCCATCATGTCACCCCGGCCATTAGTGGCTATCGCGTCGTTATGCCCGGCTTCTCCTATACGGAGCCGCCGCAGCAGCATAAACTCGACCCGCTAAGCGCGAACAAAGAGAACTTTCTGTCCGCCTGTCAAACCGCTCAGGAAGAAAGCCAAGGTCCAGGTTGGCTGGTCGGCACATTCAGCGGCCTGAGTCCGCTGATCGCGGAAGAAGTCTATTTCCGGGCTTACGGCCGTCTGCCCGGACAGCAGGATCACAACGAAGAGCCGAGCCCGGATGAGAGTCCGGAACCACTCTGGGCCGCTTTCGACGCATTGATGGGAGAAATCCGCGAGCACCGGTATTGCCCCGTTACCGGGGAGAATGCCAAAGGGAAGAGTGTATTTTCCGCCGTCCGGCTGATGCTGATCCAGGGAGAAGCCCAGACTTATGCCTCCATCAGCGAATGTATGGAAGATTATTTCGGAGAAAAAGCGCTCCGGGATACGGTTAAACAAAAGACGAGCGACCTGCTGCGGTTCCTGCAAAATGAACGGAACAAGAATATCAAGAAGATGTCCAATCTTGAGAATGACCTGGCGGAAGCGGATGATGCGGAGCGATACCGGATTTGGGGCGAGCTGATGCTGCCCTCTCTGCATAGCATCTCCAAGGGAGACCGGAGCGTCGAGCTGGTCAATTATTATGACGAGGATCAGAAGACGGAGACGATCCCGCTCGATCCGCTGCTCACCCCGTCGGAGAACGCTCAGCGCTATTTTAAAAAATACAACAAGTTTAAAAACAGCCTGGCCGTCATTGATGAGCAAATGGAGAAAACGAGCGAGGAAATCACCTATTTGGAAGGCCTGTTGCAGCAACTGGCCCATGCTTCGCTAAGCGATGTCGATGAGATCCGGGAGGAACTGATTCAGCAAGGATATTTGCGGGACAGAGCAAAAAAGGGCAAGAAGAAGAAAAAGAACGACCGCCCTACCCTGCATGTGTATACTTCTTCGGAAGGCATCGAAATTTGTGTCGGCAAAAACAATCTGCAAAACGAGTACGTGACCAACCGTTTGGCGGGCCCCAATGATACTTGGCTCCATACGAAGGACATTCCAGGCTCGCATGTGGTGATCCGCAGCTCCGATTTCAGCGATTCTACCCTGAACGAAGCAGCCCAGCTCGCCGCTTATTTCAGCCAAGCCAAAGAGTCAAGCAGCGTACCGGTAGACTGTACTCTGATCCGCCACGTCCGCAAACCGAGCGGAGCCAAACCCGGCTTTGTCATATACGATCACCAGCGCACCCTGTTCGTGACGCCCGATGAGAAGCTGATTAAGAGTCTGCCAAATACCATGAAGAACGGCTGAGTTCG
>DJTQ01000026.1 GCA_002439285.1 Paenibacillaceae bacterium UBA6304 | reverse complement strand
TAGAAATCATTGAGGACTATCGGTTAGAAAGCTATGCGAGCCAACGGTAGTCGTATAATTGCTGAGGCGGATCGAGCCAAATATCATAACGTAGTTCGGAGGAATTGTCTTGCTTAGAAATGACGATATTTATGAATACATAGCCACCCCTTATGATCTGCTCGTTTCGAAGGAGGATTATAAGGGTAACATTCCTGCTGCTCTTGCGGAAATCGTTGATTTTAATCAGAAAGATATTGCTGATCTCGGGGCAGGAACGGGAAGATTAACCTGTATGGCGGCCTCTCAAGCAAAAACCATCATAGCGGTGGACTTTGCTGCCGATATGCTTAAAGTTACTGCAAACAAACTGGATCAGATGGGGTTAACCAACTGGAGAACGAATGTATCGGATTTAAGACATATTCCATCCCTTCAGGATGAGAGCATGGACATCGTTATGGCCGGCTGGAGTGTGTGTTATGTAAGCAATTCCAATCATCAAGATTGGGCGAGGAATTTAGATCAGGTCATCAAGGAAATGGAGCGGATATTAAGACCGAAGGGAACACTTATCCTTTTGGAGACTTTAGGAACCGGTCATACGGAACCAGCACCGCCTGATTACTTAAAAAATTATTACGAGGCGCTGGAACAGAAATATGGATTTAAGCATAAAGCCATTAGGACCGATTATGCATTTGATTCGGCAGAGCAGGCGGAACAGCTATGCCGGGACTTCTTTGGGGAGGAACTCGGCGAACGGATCAGAGAAGAGCAGAGTAACATCGTACCGGAGTGTACGGGGATTTGGTGGCGGACGTAAAGTCTTCTTTGAATTGAGCCGAGCATCGAATATCGAATAATAGGATCATTATAGAGACTACATAAAAGTGGAGGACATCATGGAATCAAACGACAAGAACAAGCAAGCATGGAATGACGGGGCTTTCGAAGCCTGGATCAAGAGATTTGGAACTCCGGAAGAAGCTGCGCAAAAACTGCAGATAAACCCTCAAAAGAGAATCGGCGAAATCCACCCCTATTTTGGGGAAGTTTCCGGCAAGAAAATGATGAATTTACTCGGTTCCAATGGAATGAAAGCCGTAGCTTTATCGTTGCTTGGGGCCAACGTCACGGTGGTGGATTTTTCAGCTGATAACGAAAAATATGCGAAAGAACTGGCGGAGGCGGCTCACACTCAAATCCGCTATGTCGTTTCGGATGTGATGCAGCTGTCGCGGGACGAACTCACATCAGATTACGATATCGTGTTCATGGAGAAGGGAGTTCTCCATTATTTCTTGGATCTTCATCCGCTGTTTGAGGTGGTTGCTAAGTTATTAAAACCGGGAGGACGTTTTGTTCTGCAGGATTTCCACCCGGTAAGCACGAAGTTGATTTCATCAAGAGGTACTACCGCAAACATTAGAAAGCATAAAGTAACCGGCAACTACTTTGACGATACGCTCGTTGAGCGCGAGGTGGCTTATTCGAAATACAGTGATGAGGATTCCGCCAAGAAGGTTTACCAAAGATACTGGACTCTGGGAGAAGTAATCACTTCGATCGCGAGTACCGGACTATTTATTAAGGAATTGAAGGAGCTGCCCAATCTGTCATCGGAAGTGTTCGATGCGGGCATCCCTAAGAGCTTTATCGTTGTCGCCGAAAAGCTGTAAGGTTTTATAGAAGGAGAAAGAGATGGATAACAAACAGTAATCGGAGGTATGGCTACTTTGGAGAAGAGGATCGTAAAAAGCGGAGTCTACGGTTTTTTGATTGGCCTGTTAATCGGAATTGTCTTTTTGAAAGATACTGAAGTCATACGGCATGTGGGCTCCTTTAAAGAAACAGCTGAGCTTCCGCTAAGGATGTATCTGTTCAAGTTGCTTCGTTTCTCATCCATTTTTTCGCTGGTTTCCATGGTTCTTGTCTGGATCTCAGGTCACTTTGTGATTACTAATGAAAAGACGAAATTCGTCGTTCTTCTGAAAAGTTACTTTAAAGCTTTGATTTTGGGGTTGCTGATTATTCTCATGGCTGTATTTATTCAATCTTTGCTATATCGCAATTGAACCAAATGTACGTTGCGGTGTTCGAGATCCAGTCGAATCGGTTCGGAGCTCTCTTGAACTCAATCATGTATCAGTCTTGGCTGGCGCCGGGATGAAATATAGGGAGGCCAAGGAGAAAGGGTCTTCGCAGTATTAAGCGAAAAACCGCCGGTGGCGGGAGAGGCATTGCCTTTCCTTTGTCCAGGGCGGTTTTTTCGTCGAGTTCTTTGTATCAAAAAAATCTCTTGTATTCAAGCCGGATACAGGATATGGTCTTGATAAATAAAACCCGGCAGGTAAATTTTCGAATTTAATAATTGTCGCCAAGGAGGATAACATGAGCATTCGACTATCTACAATTTCTAATAGTGAGCTAGAATTGTTCTCCAATCTCTATAATTTATACTTATATGAATTATCCTCCTATACGGGAGAAGATGTTCAGGAAGACGGAAGATTTGTTCTCGGTAATAACCATCTATACTTGGAGAAGCAGGCGCTGCATCCTTATCTGATTTCGGCCGATGACCGGATTGCCGGATTCGTTCTGGTATGTTCGCCCCCCTATACACCCGAGGGAGCGGAGTTTTCGATTCAGGAGCTTTTCCTGCTGAAAAAATTCAGGGGGCGGAACTTGGCGTCGGAGGCGGTAAGTGAAGTATTCCGGATGCACCCGGGAACCTATCATGTGGAGCAGCTTGCTAATAATCAACCAGCCGTTCGTTTCTGGAAAAGATTGTACGCTGACTGGAATATCCGGTTTACCGAACTACAAACCTCGATTGAAATCGACGGGCTTCCCGGAGAACACGAGATATTATCTCAAACTTTCTCCGTAACCGGGGTAAAAATTCAATAATAATTTCCGCGCAGAAAGGGAGATATTTATGGGATGGTTTGAACCTATCAAAATCGTGGATAAGTACAATCAAATCATTGAGATCAGAACGGCTGCCGGTGGGGATGCCGAAAGGATTCTGACTTATAATCGGGCGATCCTTTCTGCCGAATCCTTTTTGCTGACCATACCCGAAGAATTTGATATGACGGTCGAAATGGAGCGGGAATGGATTGAAGAAACTTTGAACAAAGAAAGCAGCCTGATCTTAATTGCTGAGGAGCATGGAAAGGTAGTCGGGTTTCTTGATTTCCATAGCGGAGACAAACAAAGGATCGCCCATACCGGATATTTCGGCATGAGCGTACGCAGCGACTACCAGGGAGGCGGCATCGGAAAAGCGCTGCTTCAAGCCCTCATTGATTGGGCGGAAAAACACCACCATATCGAAAAAATCAGCCTCGAGGTATTTGCCAATAACAGCAAGGCAATCGAACTATATCGTAAAATGGGTTTTGTACAAGAAAGCCTGATGCGCAAACAAATCAAACTGCAGGATGGGAAATATGTAGATGTCATTGGCATGGGGCTGCTGCTCGATTCAGTTTGAAGTGAATTCATTTGAACAGGGTGAGCTTATTTTGGAGACGATCGTTTATTTTATCAGGCATGCCGAATCGGTCTTTGTAGAAGGGCTGGAAAGATCAAGAGGGCTTTCGGAGCAGGGAGCACGTGATGCCAAGAAGATCAAGGAATTGCTTCAGCGGGAGACTGTGGACGTTTTTGTGTCCAGCCCATATGCGAGGTCCGTCGATACTATTCAAGAGTTGGCGGATTGGAACGGGAAGACGATTGAATATTTTGAAGACTTAAGGGAACGAAATATCGGGCAGTTTGAGCCTTTGAGCTTTGTCGATGCAAAGCGGAAAGTGTATGACTATCCCGATTTTTCTTTTCCGGAGGGAGAATCCAGCTCACAAGCTGCAGCAAGGGCCGTCCAGGTGTTATTGTCTCTGTTGGTTCAATATGAGGGAAAGACTCTCGTGATCGGAACTCATGGAGATATCATGACCTTAATGTTGCATGCCTTCGATCCAAAGTATGGCTTCGAATTTTGGAAATCGACAACCATGCCGGATATTTACGGGGTTCACTTTGAGGGTACCGCCTTAGGACAAGTATCGAGAGAATGGGAAGGTGTTCGGTCGTGAGTCAAATTGTTAGGGACTATTACAATAACCATGCTGAGCAGGAGTGGGATCGGTTAAACGATCCATACAGCATAGTGGAGTGGCTGTCAACTTTGCGGCTGATGGACAGATATTTACCGGATTCAGGGCATATTTGCGATATAGGTTCCGGTCCGGGGCGTTACGCGATAGAACTGCTTCAACAGGGATATCAGGTTACATTGCTAGATTTGTCCGCAAATGAACTTGCCTTAGCGGAGCAAAGGATCGGGGAGCTCGGACTGGAGGCAGAAGCTTACATATGTGAGGATGCAAGGAATCTGCACGTTTTGGATACAGAAAGCTACGACGGTGTTCTTGCCTTGGGTCCGCTATACCATGTGCAAGATAGACAGGAGCGAATCGACCTCATCCGCAACGTCTTTAGGGTGTTGAAACCGGGCGGGATCGCCATGTTTTCCTATCTCAATTCCTGGGGTGCTCTGAAGGCAGGAGTTACGGAATTTAGTGATTCCTATCGTGACCCGGAATATATTTATATGTATTTGCAGGAACAAGCCCTGGATGAGAATCAGGGGTTTACCGAAAGTTACTTCTCGATTCCGGCTAGAGCGCTGGAGGAAATAGAGCTTGGCGGGTTTGACATCCTTTCTTATGCAGGGGCAGAGAGCTTCCTGGCTGGAATGAGAGCCGAGGTAACCCGGCATTACAGCGAAGACCGGCAGGTATACGATCATCTGGTCCAAGCGGCCAGTGAGACGAGCGAAGCCCCACAATACCGGGACGCCACGGAGCATTTATTGATTATTGCGCAAAAGAAACCGGAATCAGAACAGGAGTTGGTATGATGGGGAATTTAAACGGGCCTCTGAAAGAATCCGAGCTTGATAAGTATGCAGCTGGTTTTGAGACGTCGGGCAGTTTGCTACAGGATGTCGGGACGTTCTTCAAGTTGCATCAAGATAACGAGACATGGGACCATACCCTGAAGGTGACGAGCCATGCGGTACGCATCGCCCGGCTTTATGAGACCGATCCGCAAAAAGCGGAACAGGCTGCGCTTCTGCACGATATCAGCAACGTCATTCCTGTGCGCCAAATGCTTGAAACGGCCAAGGAGATCGGCATTGAAGTTCTGGACGAGGAAGAGACGTATCCCCGGATTCTGCATCAGAAATTGTCACGGGCGATGGCGGAGCAACTATTTCATATAGCTGATGAA
>DJTQ01000069.1 GCA_002439285.1 Paenibacillaceae bacterium UBA6304 | reverse complement strand
TTCAGCCCGAGGGGGGCTATGATCCTATCCGGGCCGATGATCCGCAATATACGGGGCAGCTAAAGAGCGTCTCTCTCTTCAAAATCGTTCCCGAAGCGGTCAGCGCCAAATTTAAATTCGGGCAAAATATGAATGAACAGAAGTTCTCCGGCGTCATGAACGGGCTGCAAGAGCGGAAACTTCCGCTCGATCCGGAAACCGTAGAACTCATGAAGAAATTTTGCCCGCGGCATGCCTGATATTCCGTGGGGGGGATTGCGCGATTTAACCGTGACGGTTATGGGGCGAAATGATATAATGTTAGGCAGTCAAAACGGAACTGTCCCATATCAAAACCGATTGGAAGGATGAATACGTGATGAACCCACTCGCCGAGCAGTTAAACGAGAATTTGAAGTCCGGCAATATCCATGTGTACGAGATGCTGTCCACCCTGGGCAAAGAAATCTATTTTCCGAAGGAAGGCATTCTGAGCCAATCCGCCGAAGCGACGGCCGGGGCTAAGAAATATAACGCCACGATCGGCATCGCAACCGAGAACGGCGGGCCGATGCACCTTGCGGCCATTCAAGACACGCTGTCCGCCTATAAGCCGCAGGATCTGTATCCTTACGCACCTCCGGCCGGCAAGCCTGAACTTCGTTCGGTATGGCGCGACAAAATGATCCGGGAAAACCCGTCCATCGGAGACTGCAACTTCGGCAATCCTGTCGTTACCAACGCGCTGACCCACGGGCTCAGCATCGTTGCCGACTTGTTCGTGGATGAAGGCGACGCTGTCATCTATCCGGACAAAAACTGGGAGAACTATGAGCTGACATTTGGGATCCGCCGTCACGGCTCGATCGTCAATTATCCGCTGTTTACCGATGACATGAAGTTCAATAGCCAAGGTCTGCGTGAAGCTCTCCTTGCCCAAAAGGACAAAGGAAAAGCGATTGTCATCCTGAACTTCCCGAACAATCCGACCGGCTACACACCTGGAGTCAGAGAAGGCGAAGAGATCGTGTCCGCCATCACGGAAGCCGCCGAGGCTGGAATCAACGTCGTGGTTGTGACCGATGATGCCTACTTTGGATTGTTCTTCGAGGACTCTATGTCTGAATCACTGTTCGGCAAGCTGGCCGGACGGAATCCTCGCATCCTGCCCGTCAAAGTGGACGGCGCTACCAAAGAGGAATTCGTCTGGGGATTCCGGGTCGGGTTCATCACTTATGCCGCCGAGGATGCCGGGGTTCTGGCCGCCTTGGAGCAAAAAACGATCGGCATCATCCGCGCCACCGTATCCAGCGGCGCTCATCCTTCCCAAACCTTTGTGCTTCAAGCCTTGAAATCTCCTGAATTCGAAGCTCAGAAGGAAGATAAATTCAAGGTCATGAAAGGCCGCGCCAACAAGGTCAAAGCTCTGCTGGACAGCGGGAAATACAGCGGCGCCTGGGAATACTATCCTTTCAATTCGGGATACTTTATGTGCCTCAAACTGAGCACGGTAAATGCGGAAGAACTGCGGCAGCACTTAATCCGCGAATATGGCGTAGGTACCATCGCGCTGGGCGATACCGATCTGCGCATTGCCTTTTCCTGCATCGCCGAAGAGAATCTGGAGGATCTGTTCGACCTCGTGTATCGGGGCGTTCAGGACCTGCAACGCTAGGCTGAACCCATTTCTGCGCCGGAGCGTTATATCCGCCCACGCACTCGGTACACCCTGTTCATAGAATATTTTGTACGAACGATCTATTCTTTGAGAAAGGGGAATTGTACATGAGCGGAGTTGGAGATGAAGGAAGAGGCGGCTACGGCGGCGGACTCTGGACTAGCACAGGCGTAATCTTGGTACTCTTTATTCTGTTGGTTATTATCAGCCGCACCATTTTCTTATAAGCCATTCATAAATGTCAAGAAGACCGCTGGAGCAAACTCCGGCGGTCTTCTTTTCACATCTATTCACTTAATCCTCTTCTTCAGCCTTCCATTTACGACTCCAGGATGATTTCATCCCGAAGACCAAGGCGATTCCGACAACGAGACTACCGATAAGAATCGTCAGGTTGCCGTCGTGAGCAAATATCATCGGCAACCAAATCAGTAGAGCGAGGGCGAACAGGACCCGTGAGGCTAGTCTAACAACTTCCTGTTGCCGGGACCCGACCGGAATCGGATAGTAAGCATCCGCCGGCGCATCCCCGTGTACATGACGGAGGGCGGTTAGCTGCGTGCCCGCAAGGAAGATAAAGAACAAGTAAAGCCCGGCACCCAGCCAGCTTTGCCCATTCCAGCCTACCACCAACATCCCAAGCACGGCTAAACGGACAACGATTCCCAGCAGTTCGCCGCGCAGGAATGTTTTGACCAGAAGGAATCGGTACGCTCCCTCGCGCGACCAGGAAATACCGTTGCCGATTTTGGAAAGCCAGCGCCGGTGAGCGACCTTCTGTCCTTCCGCAGGAACGTCCACAAACCATCCGAGCAACATCATAACCCGGGCAGCCCCGGATTTCTCCGCCGCAATGAGATTCTCCCACGGAACGGCATGCTTCATCGGAAAGCGCAGGGCCAGGATATAATTGATGCCGACCAACAGCATGAACAAAGCGCTCTTCCATGCCGGTTGCCATAACCAGGCTGCCAGCATCAGCACAATAAAGCACCACCGGAGCAACCGATACCCGGTTCTGGCCCGGGCCGTCGAAATTCTCAGCTCCTGCCACGCACCATAGGCACTCAGTAGCTTGAGCAAGAGCAGAACGACCAGAATGACCCAAAACGGATGCTTCACCTCGACCGCACTGCGGATGTACATAGGCCATAAGATCAGAAGAACAATATAAAGCCCGATCAGTTTATAAATGACTCCGCTGCGAAAAGCAGGCTTGAGGTATTCTTTCATCCCGCTTTCCTGCGGCAGCATAAAAATTACGTCCGCCGGCTGTACATACGTCCGGAATCCGGAATACACGGTCAGCGGCCCGAGCAGGATCAACATGATCCATTGAACCGGGAGACCGGAAGGTATATTTTGCAAAAAAGATGTATACCAGGCGGAAAATGCGATTAACAATATCAGGAACAGGACCGCAACCCCGCTCTGCATGACATACGGCAGAAACGGGAGCACTTTACTCCAGAAGGACGATTTGCGCCGGCTGCGCAGTTCACGAAGCTCCATGATCTACTCTCCGCCCTTAACTAAACTGTAGAAAATATCCTCGAGCGCCGCTCCCGGCATGCCGGCCTGTTGAGCGATTTCGGTTAATGTCCCTTGAGCGATCACCGCTCCGCGGTGCAATACGATAAAGCGATCGCAATAATTCTCGATCGTGGAAAGAATATGCGAGCTGAGCAGGATCGAAGCCCCTCCCTCTTTCATTTCCATCATGAAATCAAGCAGGGAGCGAATGCCCAGCGGGTCGAGGCCCAAAAACGGCTCATCGATGATGTAAAGCGGCGGCCGTGCGACGAACGCGCACATAATCATCACCTTCTGCTTCATCCCTTTGGACAAATGGATGGACAAGCTGTCCGCCTTTTCCTCCATATGGAACAGCTTGAGCAGCCTCTGGCTTCTTTCGCGGTAATCCTCGGTTCCGACACTATACGCCCGGGCGGCGAACTCAAGATGTTCCCGTACGGTCAGTTCCTCATATAGCATTGGGGATTCCGGTACGAAGGCCAACGAGCTCTGATATCCTTCAGGGTCCTCATCCCGGGTTTTCCCCTGCACGGCCACCCCGCCTCGATGCGGAGTCATCAGCCCGAGAATATGCTTCATTGTCGTACTTTTCCCGGCCCCGTTCAATCCGATCAGTCCAACCATTTCCCCCGGTTTCACTTCGAAGTTAATATCATGGAGCACCGGGCGCCCGAGGCTGTACCCCCCGGTCAGCTCTTCAATTTGCAATACGGGCGTCTCACTCAATACGGCTCCCCCTCAATGATTATTGATCCATGTAATATCGGTTTGAATACTCGAAAAAGACTAGCTGCGCGACTGCTTATCTTTCAGCCACTTAGGAGCGCCTTTGTTCTTGCGGTCCTGCTTGCGATCGTTCTTGCGGGCACCGCCTGGTGTTGCCGCATTCCGTGTTCCGGCAGAAGGCGATCCACTCTTGGCAGCAGGCCGCTTAACTTCACGGGCTACAGACGATGATGATGATACCGCTCCCGTATCGCGGGAAGTCGTGGCGTTGTCCGTTCTAGGACTGCCGGTTCCCTCCTTCTTCGCACCTGAAGCAGTAACTCTTCCTTGCCCTCGTCCTTCTCCCTGTCCTTGCCCATTTCCTGCTCCGTACCCTTGCCCCTGTCCTTCTCTACGCCCGGTTGAAGGCGCCTGAGGATCTCTCACCTGTCCGCCATACATTCCGCGAACTCCGATTTCAATTTGCAGCTCCTTGGAGAATTTACGCATAATAAATTCTTCCTTCGGCGTGATAATCGACACGGCCAATCCTTTGCGCCCCATACGCCCTGTCCGCCCAACCCGATGCACATAATGCTCCGAATCGATCGGCGGATCCAGATTGACCACAAGGGTCAGATCCTCGATATCAAGGCCCCGCGCCGCCACGTCCGTAGCGACCAGTACACGAATCTTACCGTCGCGAAAATTGCGGAGGGTAACACTGCGCACGGATTTGTCCATATCTCCATACAGCGCACCCGCATCCAAGCCTACGAAATTCAACTTCGCTTCCACTTCAGCGATGTCCGCCGTGTTATTAATAAACACAATGGATCTGGATGGATTGTAGTGCCTGATAATCCGGCGAAGGGTATCGATTTTGTCCCGTTCTTCGCTTATGAAATACAGGTGCTCCAGACTTTTGGATGTGCGTTGTTCCGGTTCGATCCCTACTTCAAATGCTTCGGGCATCTCCCGGCTGGTAAGCGCGCGAATTTCCGGATTAATCGTGGCCGACAGGAACATCAATTGCCGCTCACGCAGCGTTCCGCGCAGAATATGCTCCAGGTCGGCCGTTCCGCCAAGCTGGAACATCTGGTCAACCTCATCGACGACAACCGTGCGCACGGTATGCAGCTTCAGCTTGCGCAGGGCCAGAACCTCCCGGATTCGTCCCGGTGTTCCGACTACAAGATGGGGATGCAGCTTAAGCCGCTCAAGCTGACGTTTCATCGCCGCTCCCCCGATCAGGGCTTGTACCCGGATGCCCAGGGACTCCCCGTATTTTTCCGCTTCACGTACAATTTGCATAGCCAGTTCCTGCGTCGGGGCCAGGATCAGGCCTTGCAGAGATTTCTCATCAGCGTGGATGTTCTGCAGCAACGGTAGAAGGTAAGCCAGCGTTTTCCCAGTCCCGGTCTGCGACTGAGCGAGCACATCGCGCCCATCCAATGCGGCTGGTATACATTCCACCTGTACGGGGGAAGGTTCCGTGATTCCGTAATCCGCCAGTTTGGCCGCCAATGTCTCTCCAATTCCAAGTCCAGTAAAAGAAGTTATCGTCATAAATGTTCATCCTTATCTTAAAAAGATCATTATTTTCATTATATGCCAAAATCCTAATCCAACCAAATTCATTAAAAAAACCTCTGTTGCAGGGTTACTTTTATAATGCAACCCCTAGCGCCAACTATTCAAAGTGAGCAGGTGCAGGAGCAGGAAGGCAAGGGTGAGGAAATGCAGCAATGCGCGTGAGGGAATGCAGCAATGCGGAGCAATAAGAGGCAGAATACATTCACTAACTCGCGCTACCTAGTATAAAACAGAAATAACTGGATTTTCTCCAGCTAATCCTTCCCCTTAGGTTAATAGGAGAAATTTAAATGGATAACCTACAGTTAATTCATCCCAATTCGCTCGATTTTCGCACATTTCACTGAATTAGATGTAGAATTTCCAGTTAATTCAGCAGAACTCGATAAAAACGAAAAAATAACTGGAGGTTTTCCA
>DJTQ01000355.1 GCA_002439285.1 Paenibacillaceae bacterium UBA6304 | reverse complement strand
CCTGGCAGTTCGCCCCGAAGACAGACTTAAGGGATATGGCCGCGGATTGATTATGGAGGCGTTATTGTTGAAACAACCGCAGATCGTTTCTGCGGTGACGGACGAAGAAGAGGCTGACTTTTTCAGAAATATCGGCTTTTCCGTAATCGGATTCACTCCCTCGCCAGGGGAACCGGAGCAATTCCGCTGTGTTTACGAGGCCGAGGAATCGGAAGAATAGAAAATTTAGTTGCTGCACTGCACACTCCTTCGCCTGGTAGCGAGGGGGTGTTTTTTTTGTTGGCGGATTTGACAATCGTCCGTGAACTTCATATAGTTCTATTATCGAATTGTTTCATTGTAGAACCTGTTGGACAAGAAATAAGAAGGAGAGGAGAATCGAATTGAAGTATGGATCAAAAGAACTGATAGAGCGCTATATGGCGGCTTATTTTACTGTGACCAAGCGAATGAACGGAGAAATTCGTGAAGTTTTGCAGGACGATTTGACGATGGAACAATATCAGATTATGGCCTACATCGTGACGCGCGGCAATGTAACTTCTACGGAACTATCCGAATCGTTTGACGTTGGGAAAAGCTCGATTACCGCAATCATTACGAGGCTGGCAGACAGAGGCATTCTTGAGCGGACCCGGGACGAGGGTGATCGTAGAGTTGTTTACTTGTCCCTGACGGAGCAGGGGATTGACAACTATAAAAAGGCACAGACCAAGATTATGGAGACATTGTCAACTTATCTCGTACATTTCGACAATGACGAAGTTGAAGGATTTATCGGCGCCTTTGAAAAGCTGGCCAATTTACTGGGAAAAGGAAGTGGGGAAGCGTGAAGTTTATCTTGAAGGCCAGATGGGCCATTGTTCTGGTGTGGATCGCCACCGCAGTCCTGCTGTTCATCTCCGCTCCGCCGATGGGAGACCTGGTTAGGGAAAAGGGGGATATCGTTGTTCCCGACGGGTATTCCTCTTCCGCGGCATCGGCGATCCTCAGTGATATTTCGGATGCGGACGGCGGGGAGAAAGAAACACAAATCGCACTCGTGTTTCACGCTGATGGAGGATTGACCAGTGATGATAAAGCCGAGATTGAACATGCTCTGACGACCCTCCGGGACCAAGCTGATCAAATCGGCATCGCTTCGATGACGGATCCTTTCACTACACCGGAAGCGGCGGAAAAGATGATTTCGAAGGATGGCACAACGATCCTGACCTCACTATCCGTTACAAGCGGTGATCGCCCGCTGACCGAAGTAGAGCGGGATATCCACAATACGCTGGACCAGGTCAAAGCCGAGCATTATTTGACGGGGCAAGAGCAAATTAACGAGGATATGGTGGTCAGTTCGGAACAGGGATTGAAAAAGTCGGAATATTTTACGGTTATTTTTATCTTATTAATCCTCTTCGTAGTGTTCCGTTCGGTGATCGCCCCCTTTATTCCGTTATTAACAGTGGGGATCAGCTATTTGGTATCCCAATCGATCGTCTCGTTTCTGGTCGATAAAGCCGATTTCCCGATATCTACATATACGCAAATATTTATGGTTGCCGTTATGTTCGGGATCGGGACGGATTATTGTATCCTGCTGATCAGTCGATTTAAAGAAGAGCTCCAACACGGGGGCGATAAATGGGAGGCGATCATTCAGACGTACCGGAAAGCCGGGAAAACGGTATTCTTTTCGGGTCTTGCCGTGCTGGTCGGATTTTCGGCCATCGGTTTTTCCCAATTTGTTCTCTATCGCTCCGCAGTAGCGGTGGCCGTTGGCATCGCCGTGATGCTGATTGCGCTCGTTACAATCGTTCCGTTCTTTATGGCGGTGCTGGGAACGAAGTTGTTCTGGCCGCTTAGCGGGTCCCTGGAGCATAAAGAAAACCGCTTCTGGGGTGCGATCGGATCCTTCTCTCTGAAGCGGCCATGGGCCGCCCTTCTGATCGTTGCGGCGGTTACCGTACCGTTCCTGATCAGTTACAGCGGGAATGCATCGTTCAACAGCATGGAGGAAATCGGCGATGAGTATGAATCAGTCAAAGCATACAATCTGATCTCGGAAAGTTTCGAACCGGGAGAATCCCTGCCGACCCAAATCGTCATTAAGCATGACGAGCCCATGGACAATGCCGATTACATGACACTGGCGGAGAAGATCAGCCGCGAAGTTACAGGGTTGGACGGCGTAGCCAGCGTGCGCAGCATGAGCCGTCCTACGGGTGACGAGGTGAAAGATTTCGCGTTGAACAGCCAGGTAAAGACGGTTGGCGAAGGGTTAGTCCAGGGAAATAAAGGCTTGACCCAAATTCAAACCGGTCTTGCGGAGGCCAGCGCATCATTGACCGAGAATGAGCCCAAATTGATGGAGGCTGCGGCAAGCACAGGCAAGCTGGCTGAAGGCACAGGTGAGCTGAAGGAAGGGATTCTCCAACTTCAGACCGGGTTATCGGCTATAGAGAAAGGGATTAAGGATGGATCTTCGGGTGCCGGAGATTTGAAACAGGGCCTGCAACAGGCGAAGAAGAGCGCTCAGGAGCTTGTGGCCGCGCATGAGCAACTGCTGCAGTCGTATCAGCAGATTGGAAATGGTTTAGGGCAATTTGGCGAGGGAATTGGCCAAATCCGGAACCAACTGGATGCAGCGACTCAAGGTCTCTCGAGTCTTTCATCCCGCTTTGCCAGTCTGGAGAACAAGTTCCCTGAACTGACCTCTGATCCGGACTATCTTATGATCGTAGGCACTGTTACAGAGGCAGGCCAGGGTCTGCCTCAGATGTCTGCCGGTTTGGAACAGATGGAGACCGAATTCGGACGTTTGACCGCGGGGCTGGATCAGGCTAATCAAGGGTATGCGGCTGCAGCAGCAGGGAGCAAACAGTTATCCGGAGGCCTGGATCAGTTAATTAACGGGCTGACTCAATTGGAAACCGGTCTGAATCAAGCGGCTGCAGGCCAGGGGCAGATCGTGGGCAAGATTCCGGAAGTGGTGACCGGGCTGTCGCAAATCCAGAATGGCCAGGAACAAATTCAGAGCGGCTTCAGCCAGTTCTCAGGGCAAATTTCCCAACTAACGGATGGCCTGGATCAAAGCGTGGAGGGTTTGGCGCAAGTATCGGGCGGATTGGATACGGCCAACAATTATTTGAATGAAGTGGGCTCAACCGAAGGCGATCTTGCCGGCTGGTTTGTTCCCGAACAAGCGATGGAGAAGAAGCAAATGACCCAGGTGTTCGACATGTATCTCTCTCCTGACCGTAAGATCATGACCCTGGACGTCGTATTCTCCAGCAATCCTTACGGAAGAGAAGCGATCAATCAGGTTGAACCGATCACGGATGCGGTTAAAAAGGCGGTTAAGGGAAGCGCTCTGGAAAAAGCGGAAATTGCCGTTGGCGGCGTATCCAGTACCTTTAATGATCTGAAAACCATTTCCGGAGAAGATTATACGCGGACCGTCGTTTTGATGTTGGCGGGGATCTTCATTATACTCGTGTTGCTTCTCCGTTCCCTGGTGATGCCGATCTACCTGATCGCTTCGTTGGTACTTACCTTCTATGCATCCATGGGCTTTACCGAATGGATATTTGTCGATATTTTCAACTATTCCGGAATCAGCTGGGCAACGCCGTTCTTCGGCTTTGTCATCCTGGTTGCTCTCGGGGTGGATTACAGCATCTTTCTTATGGACCGTTTTAACGAAAATAAAGAATGGAATGTGGGCGATGCGATTTTGCATTCGATGCGTAATATGGGAACGGTCATCTTGTCCGCCGCTGTTATTCTGGGCGGGACGATGGCATCCATGTATCCTTCGGGCGTGTTGTCTATGCTTCAAATCGCTACGGTCGTGTTAACGGGACTGGCATTGTATGCAGTAATCGTGCTTCCGTTCCTGATTCCGGTGATGGTAAAGATGTTCGGTCAGTTCAATTGGTGGCCTTTCCGCCGCCAGAACTCCCGACATAGCGAGAATGGGTAATAAATAACGAAAAGAACCGCGAGCTCCTGTCAAGGCAGTTGGAGCTCGCGGTTCTTTATTTGTCTTTCGAAGGCTTCGCTATAATGTCAGAGACTTAAGGTAACTACGCAATGCCCATTTCCGTTCATGCCGCTTTTTGTATTTCGGCAAGCTGCGGTAGATAGCCATCGATTCGCTAAGCGCCCGTTTTGCCTCTTCCTTTTGGCCGAGCGAGTGATATAGGCTCCCAAGCAAATAGCAGGCCTCGCTGGAGGAAGATTGAATTTCCCCGAATTTAGCGGCGTAGCGAAGTGCTTTCTGCGGGTCCTTCTCGCGGAATGCCGTCGCCAGATGCAAATAAGGCTGACCGTATTTAACGCGCTCATTCAGACTTAAGGCGTGCAGGATTTGCGTTTCTCCTTCTTCGAGGCGGCCCAGGCCGATTAATGCAGTTCCAAGATCATCCCAATATTCAGCGGAAGTCTCGGAATAGGGCTTCACTTCTTCCAAGAGGTCATGAGCTTCTTTGAATTTCTTCGTTTCCAACAGCAATCTCGCCAGCTCGCGCTTGGAAGATACGTCGAAATGATTGAGAGACAACTGCTGACGAAGCTTCGAGATGTTACGGTATCGTTTGAAAGGTTTGGAAATGCTGGGGAACACGCCGACGAAACGTCGATCAAGGAAGTAAACGATGACAAGCAGAACAAGAATGGCGATCAAAGGATTTCCGGTCAACCACGACAAAAAAATAAACAGCATCACCTTGCTCATAGGTTCCTCCACCCGTAATAATGATTACCAATTATACCATAGATGGAGAAGTTGGGCAGGAATAATAGCTGATGTACTTTTTGGGTATTAATTATAAGGATGTTTTATCGGGGAAAAGAAAAGCCGCCTTAATTCAGGCGGCTTCCGCATACTATTCTGTATTGGAGATATTATTAATAACCCCGCCCATGAATGCCCGGTTGATTCTGCATAAACGGCGTGCCGGAGTTCATGGAACCGGTAGGAAAATTGCCGGATGAACCCATGCTTCCTGAGCCGATCCCGGTTTGGCCGAAAGTTTGACCGCCCAAGGGGCGAAGGCCTATGCCTGCGGATGTTCTGAAATCCGGGTTACCGAAGTGATTACTTTGGGATTGGGTGTTTTGTTCGATTTGTCCGGCCAGTTGAATGATATGCTGATATTGCTGCATTGCCGTTTGGTGGCCTTGCAAAGCCATTTGAATCGTATGGGCGGCTTTTCTTTCCTTTTCCGCCAATTGCTCAAGCTGAGCAGCGTTCTGCTGCTCCTGTTCCAAGAGTTGCTGGTACATAGCGGTTGCTTGGCGGGTTTGTTGCTCCAGTTGTCTAATGTGCTGTTCAATTTCCCGGATTTGCGGAGAAACCTGATTGAACATGAAATGAAACCCTCCTCTATGGGGTTATTATTGTGCGAAACCAAGAATTAGGTTACCCGGTTCAAATGAGGATATGCATGCTCGGAGGAACCAATAGAAGGGACAGGTGAGCAAAGAATGTATAAACTGGTGCTTGTTAGACATGGGGAGAGCGAATGGAATAAATCCAATCTGTTCACGGGCTGGACGGACGTCGACTTGTCGGAAAAGGGCGTCCAGGAGGCGAAAGAAGCGGGAATTATGCTGAAGGAAGAGAAGTTTGTCTTTGATGTGGCTTACACTTCTTATCTAAAACGGGCCATTAAAACGCTTTATTTTGTTCTTGATGCGATGAATCTGTTATGGATTCCAACCCATAAATCCTGGCAGTTAAATGAGCGCCATTACGGGGCATTACAAGGGCTCAGCAAGTTGACAACGGCGCAGAAATACGGGGAAGAGCAGGTCTTGTTGTGGCGCAGGAGTTATGATGTGCTCCCTCCCGCGCTCACCAAGGGAGATGAGCGCTATCCTCGCAACGATGTTAAATACAAGGATGTGCCGGACCGGTTTATTCCCTTGACGGAAAGCCTCAAAGAGACGATCGTCCGCGTGGAGGATTATTGGGAAAGGGAAATTAAGCACCAAATTCTCGCCGGCAAAAAGGTGATTATTTCGGCGCACGGCAACAGTTTAAGAGCCTTGATCAAATATTTGGACAATTTAAGTGCCGAGGAGATTATCGATGTTAATATTCCTACCGGTACTCCACTGGTTTATACGCTGGACGATCAACTGAAGCCCCTGGAAAAATATTACCTTGGCAGCGAAAGACGGGTCGAACACAAAATCGAAAAAGCGGCGGATCCCGACAAAATTATGGAGTAACGGGATTTTAGGGTGGGATGTCCAAGCGCATCCCGCCCTTTTTTCATAAATTAAAGGGAGGTGATGAGATGAACGCAAAAGAATTTATCGCAAAAATAGCTCCCGACGCAACCCGAGACTGGCTTCGGAGTGGCGTGCCGGCTTCCCTGACCATCGCCCAGGCCGCACTGGAATCGAGCTGGGGATCCAGCGGGCTTACCCAGAAAGCGAACAACTTGTTCGGGATTAAAGGAAGCGGTCCGGCCGGCAGTGTAATTATGCCGACAACCGAGTACCAGAACGGTGTGCGAATTAAAATTAACGCGCCGTTTCGCAAATATCATTCCTGGGCGGAATCCGTCGAGGATC
>DJTQ01000222.1 GCA_002439285.1 Paenibacillaceae bacterium UBA6304 | reverse complement strand
CCTTGGTGCCGGGGCTGCCTGGGCCGCCTTTGCCTTCAGCCAGGGACTCCTGCTCTCCAAAGCTTTTATTGGCCATGCTGCCGCCGAAGAGCGCAAGGCCCTTGCTGTTGCAGCGGATTACCTGCACTTATCCGCCGCATCGCTTTGGCTTGGCGGTCTGGTGGCTATCGTCTTTTTGCTGCCGGAGGTTGTAGCTAGAGCGGCTTCCATTGACGAGGCCGTTTCAGTCAAACGCCCGCCCGGTTATTGGCAGGCCGTCAGCCGCTTCTCGGTACTCGCCTCCGCTAGCGTTGCCGTACTGCTGATATCCGGGATTTACGGATCCATCATCCATGTCCCTTCACTGGATGCGCTATTCCATACCCGTTACGGGTTTGCCCTGCTAGCAAAAGCAGCCGTGTTCCTGCTCATGCTTGGCCTGGCATTGACAGGGTTCCTGCGTGGACGGCGACGCACTCGTCATTTGGGACGCGCCGTATGGATCGAGCTTAGCCTCGGCCTCATCGTGCTGGTGATTGCCGCCTTTTTGGCGAACCAGCCTCCGCCACTATCCGCCGTTGGACCGCCGGAAGACAGGCTGGAAGCAAGCATCCAGGGGCACAAAATCGCCCTGGAGGTTTCGCCCCGAACGATCGGAAAGAATCATTTTACAGTGGAGCTCCAAGATGCAAAGGGCACCCCTTTGGAAAATGTGGAACAAGTCACCTTGTCCCTGACATCGATGGAAATGGACATGGGGGTTATTGAAGTAGTAATACCTGGCGGCTCTCCTCCGTTTGCAGCGGATGGAATGATTACAATGGGTGGCGACTGGAACGTCCATGTCCATATTCTGTTGAAATCGCTCGACACATTGGATACTAACTTCACCCTTCATGTAGACAGCACAAAATAACGCTATTCTCTTGCAAAAAGAAAGGGGAAACCGATGATCAACAAATTTGTATTCCGTATAGCAGCAGTATGCTCATCAGTTGCGGCAGGACTCCTGATATTCTCAGGCCTGGCGAGCGCTCACGTCACCGTACAGCCAGGAGTATCCTCTCCCGGCGCTTGGGAAACTTACAGTATTAAAGTTCCTGTAGAAAAAGACATTCCGACGGTGAAGGTATCGCTCAAAATTCCTGCAGAACTAGACTTCAAGCAATACCGCCCCATACCCGACTGGGAGGTAGAACTCACCAAAAATGAATCCGGCAAGGTGACGGTGGTGACTTGGAACACCGAGGAAGAAGGAATCGAACCGGGCGAGTTCCAGCAATTTGAATTCGTCGGAAAGAACCCGGAAGGCGAGGTCTCCCTGGCTTGGGACGCATTCCAGTATTACAGCGACGGGTCGATCGTGGAATGGAGCGGCGAGGAAGGCACGGACAAGCCTCATTCAATCACGAAGGTGACTCAGGAGGCGACATCTGGTGCGGAGGACGGCCATGCCGCCGACCCAGGCCATGCTAGCCAGGGGCACGACACGGGAGTGGAAGCTGGAAGCGGCGGGGCCGGAAGCGCGGAAGGAGCCGGCGAGAACGGCACGGGCGGCAACGCTGGGACTGCTGACGAAGCAGCCGGCGAGAACGGCGCCTCCACCATCGAAATAACAACGATGGTATTGTCGGCCGCCGCCCTGCTTGTCTCCTTAGCGGCCCTTTGGGCGGCCATCCGCTCCCGTTCGAAGGTCTCCTGAGGAGAGCTCAGCGTCAGCACTATTTAACTGGAAATCCTACAGCTAATTTTGCCCCAAACCACCGTCTGCCTAAATTAACTGGAAAACCTCCAGCTAATTTGCCTCTTTAAGAAGGGTACTAGGCGCTATCGACGAAATTAGATGTAGTTTTTCCAGCTAATATGCTTGAAAACCGAAATTCCACAGAAATAAATGTAGAAAATCCAGCTAATTCTGTGACTATGGCCTTTAGATGCGGGGACCAGCAAAAACCTCCGGGAATATGCCGTCCAACGGCTATTTCCGGAGGTTTTGTTTTTTCAATCAAGCCACATTCGCCTATCCCCTACCTACTCTAATCCACCGCGATCGGCGTCTTGTCCAAAGGCCCGTTGCCTGCGGTCCTCTCTTCAGAAGAGGCTCCGAACAAGCAACAAAGTGCCAGAAGTAAGCCGACGGATGCGCTGATGAATAACGCCTGATAGCCGAATACATCGATCACCCAGCCGAGCAGCGGCGGAGACACAATGGCGGCGAGCGAGGAAACAAAATAATAGATGCCTGTCCGCGTACCAATGCTCTCTTCCCGCCCGGTAGAGATGATCCACGGATAAGAGTTGATATTGATGCAAGCCCAGAAGATCCCGCCGATAATCAGAAGCGCTCTCAGTAAGAGGATCGAATCTACAAAGACCACCGACCCGAAGACAAGGAACAGTCCGCACACCCCGATCATAATGATCTTTTTCTTACCGAATTTAGCACCCAGCCATCCGCTAGGAAGCGCGAATATCAGGAACGCCAGCGAAAAAAAGGTTAGCGAGAACGAGGCTTCTCCATCGGTCATTCCTGCATGCTTCGTCCCGTATAGCGTAAATAGCGCCTCTACGCCTTGATAAGCAACAAACCAGAAGAAGATCGCCCCCAGGATGAATAATGTCGTCTTATCCAGTTGATCCTTGATTCGCACCGGTGGACTGGCCGGTTTAGCGTCGGGATGGCTTTCAAGCAGAACAGGCTCTTTGATCACCGCTTTTAGAACAAACATTGAAGCCAGCATGATGATCCCGGCGAAGAGAAACGGCACATAGGAACCGATTCCATACAGGATGGACCCAACTCCAAAGGCCAGCACCGATCCAACTCCGCCCATGAAGTTTATGACACCATTTGCTCGCGTACGGTTTTTTTCCGGAGTGATATCGGGCATTAGAGCCACCGTCGGAGCCCGGAACAGACTCATGGACAAGTTCATTAACATCATAAACAATACCAGGGTCACTAAGCCCGTATGTAAAGGAATTATAGTAGCAAACACGGCCGCGAGCGGCATGCCGATGAGCAGATAAGGCATCCGCCGGCCGTACTTCGTTTGCGTCTTATCGCTGCGGTGGCCGATCCATGGCTGCAGAAACATAGCGAAATAGTTGTCAATCGTCATCATAAACCCGATCAATGCCGCGCTCGTCAAATAATTGTCCAAGAACAGCGGCACAAAGGCATTATACAAAGCCCAGGTCAAGCTAATGCTGAAAAAGCCAAGTCCCAGCAGCCATGTTTTTTTCATCCAGTCACGCTCCTTAATCGGTTAACAGCTCAGCCAAACGGTCCGGATAATCGGTAATGATCCCGGCTACTCCCCCTTCGATCAACCCTGCCATATCCTTCTTCTCATTAACGGTAAACGGATGATACGTTACCCCCTGCTCGGAAGCAGCGGCCACAAATTCCGGACGGACAGCATAGAAAAAAGCATGCAGCGCATCGGCGCCAATGTTCTTCGCATACTCCCATGGTTCATACAAGCCTTCTCCATACAAAATCCCGGTCCGGATTTCAGGCCCTATCTTTTTGCAATCCACTAAAGAATAATGATTAAAGCTGGAGATAATCGTGCGCTCCGACAACCCATAGGATCTCACCATTTCGATAACCTTGCGTTCCAGTTCGGGATATTGGATCAGCCCGTTTTTCAGCTCGAGATTGATGATGGTATCCTTGTCGTGTACGAGCTCCAGAAGCTCCTCCA
>DJTQ01000074.1 GCA_002439285.1 Paenibacillaceae bacterium UBA6304 | reverse complement strand
CGTCCGCCACCAATTTCTCAAGCGCGGTACGGGCAATTTCACGGCGAATCGGATCAAAGCCCGACAAGATTACTGCTTCCGGCGTATCATCAATAATCAAATCGATACCGGTAAGCGTCTCCAGAGCACGGATGTTGCGGCCTTCACGACCGATAATCCGCCCCTTCATCTCCTCGTTAGGCAAGGACACCACGGAAACCGTTGTTTCCGCAACATGGTCCGCCGCGCAGCGTTGAATAGCCAGCGTTATAATCTCGCGGGATTTCTTGTCCGCTTCTTCTTTCGCCTGCTGTTCAATGTCTTTAATCATTTGAGCTGTCTCATGGCGAACTTCCTGTTCCACATTGTTCAAAATGATAGTACGGGCGTCCTCCATGCTCAGATTCGAAATACGTTCAAGCTCTTGAACCTGACTCTTATAAATCATATCAATCTGCTGCTGAGTTTCTTCAATCCGTTTCTCTTTGCCTGCCACTTGCTCTTCTTTACGTTCCAACGATTCCAATTTTTTATCCAGCGACTCTTCCTTTTGCAACAATCGTCTTTCTTGTCGTTGAACTTCATTCCGACGTTCACGAATGTCTTTATCAGCTTCGGCTCTCAGCTTATGGACTTCGTCCTTCGCTTCAAGAACCGTTTCCTTTTTCAGTGCTTCTGCGTCTTTCTTCGCGCTATCCAAGATTTGACTTGCAGCTTGTTCCGCACTGGAAATTTTAGCTTCTGCAAGAGATTTGCGAATAAAATATCCGATTCCGAACCCAAAGAATAAAGCGGCTGCAACGAGAACGATCCAGATTCCTGCGTTCATCTGTTCACCTCCCCGTTGTTTCCTCCAAGGCATTCCTTGGGATGTTTGCAGTTGTAATTTTTCTCAATTCATCATCATACAAAGAATTCATTACAGGCCGTTTTAAGGCAAGGCTTCCCATGTGTGAGTGATGCAAAGTTTCCTCCAGCCACAAACGGAAAATTTGGCCTTCATGATTTGCAAATATAGAATCTTCAGAGCGCCTATAATTTTGGAAGGAAAAAAAGGGCCCCATTAAAAATAGATTCATGTTCATTTTATTATTTGATGAAAGAAATTGTCAAGCAAATGACAAGCAATGTCTGATTTACTGACTATTCATTCTCCCATTCTTCTTCTTCGCTAATTCCATCTTCCCGCCCCAACTCGCGAAGGACTCTGGAAACCAGGGATCCCGAAAACCCTCTGCGCATCAGAAAAGCACCTGTTTTGCGTTTCCGGTCCGCCGGTTCTCCCGACGAAGTACGCCATTTCTTGGACGCAAGCTCTTTGGCGCTCTCAAACTCGTCATCTTCACTGACCATCTGCAGGGCTTCCTCGATTAGCGGCTTAGAGACCCCTTTTTGGCGAAGTTCGTGACCTACCCATAGCTTGCCCTTTCCCCGCCCGCGGACGCGCTGGCCAGCCCATTCCTGGGCGTATACCGCGTCATTGACCAGACCCTCGTCAACAAGCCTCTGGACGACCTCTGCCGCCGTATCCTCACCCCATCCTTTTTCCCCAAGGCGCATAGTAATCTCGTAACCCGTTCGCGGCTTGCGGCTCAGATAGTGCAGGGCATCGGCATAGGCCTGCTGCCGTTCATCGGCGAAGACGATCTCCTCCAGCTCTCTTTTGGTAAAAACGGCACCCTTGATCATTCTGAATTTGATCATGACGTCCTCATGAACATCCAGCGAATACGTCCCGAATGATATTCGGTACCGGAACTTCGGGCGCTTCAGCAACGATACGGAGGTAATGACCAGATCGATGTCCTCGGGAAAAGAGTCAATTCCGCTGGTCTCACCCTCTGCCTGTCCGGTCGATGAATTCGCCCCGGCAGAACTGCGAGTCATCTCCCAAAAGCCTTCTTCCGAAATATCCACAATTTCGCCGGCTCCATCCTTCCGTCGCTGTTGTTCGTCCGGCCGACTCTTGCGGCTTCCATATCGTTGCTCCACTCTTCTCCCGCTCCCTTGTCATTCTAATTTAAAATCTCATAAACCAAAAGCGCTCTGTTCCGGGTTCCCCCGGGCCACAGAGCGCTTCATCAGCATGGGTTTATTCTTCTTCAAAAAGCGCCTGTTCTTCTTGAGACTCAGCTTCAAGATCGCTCGGTGAAGCAGCGGCTACGGAAGTCGTCAGGTTACTGGCTTCACGAATCTTCTGATCGATCGTATTCGCAATTTCCGGATGCTCCTTAAGATACTGCTTTGCATTCTCGCGCCCTTGGCCCAGGCGTTCTCCTGCATAGGAATACCAGGCACCACTCTTATCCACGATATCATGTTCAACACCGATATCGATAATGCTACCCTCTCTGGAAATCCCTTCGCCATACATAATATCAATTTCAGCTTGCTTAAATGGCGGAGCTACCTTGTTCTTGACGACCTTAATCCGGGTCCGGTTACCTACCATGTCATTGCCCATCTTGATCGTTTCTATACGACGCACGTCAAGACGAACGGTAGAATAGAATTTCAAGGCACGACCGCCAGGTGTGGTCTCTGGATTACCGAACATAACGCCGACTTTCTCGCGCAATTGGTTAATAAAGATGGCAATCGTCTTGGATTTACTGATTGCACCTGATAATTTACGTAGCGCCTGGGACATCAGACGAGCTTGAAGACCGACGTGGGAATCCCCCATCTCACCTTCGATTTCCG
>DJTQ01000077.1 GCA_002439285.1 Paenibacillaceae bacterium UBA6304 | reverse complement strand
ATCCCCTCGATCAGCCATGCCAGAGACATATAAGAAATGCCGAACTGGAACGGAACGATCAGCAGCGAGAACGTAAGCGAGGTTCCGTAGAACAGGATCCGGGTTTCCCGTTCCGGCTCCAGATATTTGCGGGACAACCGGGCAAGACCCAAGTAAGCCGCGCAGAATACCAAGGCCAGCAGACCCCGAAGATGGTTCCAATCCGCCTTTTCCAGCAAACTGTATAGGGTGGCGCAATTAATAACCGTATTCAGAGTGAGTAAGGCGAAGTCCCACCATGAGAGCTTGGTGCTATTCTTAAACGGAACATACAAGGTAATACCCAAGTACATCATAAAGGTAATGACGGAATATAACATGCCTACCGCCGGATGATCCGCCATAAAGACGAGCACCAGCATCGACAGGATATTAAAAGCGAAGCTTATGTAATTGACGACCAGCCAATGCTTGCGGAATGAAATGATCAGGATCAGCGCATTCAGCAGGAACAGATAGCCCATCGAGACATATACGGCGCTTCCCTCCAGACCATATGCGGCCAAATAAGAGAAGAATGGAAGATATCCGCCCACCAGACCGAATGCGCACACCGTCCTTGACTCGTACCTGAGCGACAAGAGCACGGCCGTTGCCGTGATCAGAACGGAAACCGCTATTCCCACAAACATGCCTATAATTTCGAGTAGAAAATAGCTGTAAAATACCGAACCGTACAAGATTGAGATACCCCCGCCCAATAGACCGAGCGCGAAGACCTGTTTATTTTTGCGGAACAGCCATTCTCCTCCGGCCAGCATTAGCGCCCCTAACAGGAAAAAGACGGCCCCTTTCGTGTAACCGTTGAACCAAGTGGAATAAGAATACTTAAAAGCCGCGCCTACTGCCAAAATGAGGAGCAGAATCCCCAGCTTGTTAATCCAGTTCAGTCCGATCCTCATCTCCAACTGATTCTGCTTCATCCGCCGTTGCATCGTTTCTTCGCTAACGCCTTCAGAAGCCAGTTGCTCGTATCCCTGAGCCGCATCCTGCCGGATGCTCCGGTCCTCTTCCAGCACGCGCTGGCGATGAGCCGCCATTCGATGATTCAGTTCTTCCTGGAATTGCCCCAGCTTGGCGGTGATGACCTCCTTATCGGCTCCCAGATTTCTCTCCGCTTGTTCGTACAGCGCATGCATCCGTTGCCTAGCTCCATACTCCACCGCATCCAGACGGTTCAAGTGTCCGGGGATTGTATTTGCAAAATAAGTCTCCAATTTCTCCCGCGAAGCTTTGATCAAGTTAAGCTTCTCGTCCAGAATCTGCTCGGAGAGGGCGTGGCGAAGCCCGCCGTTTTCCTTTTCCAAGGTATGTAGTCTGGCTTCCAGCACACCGATCCGCTGTCTGTATTCTTCATACTCCCGGCGAAGCTTTTCGTTCTCCCTTACGGCATCGTTCGCTTCAAACTCGGCCATAAGATCCTGGTATTCCTTGGTCAGTTGATTCTGTTTATCCCTAATGGAACTAAATCGATCCCTAAAATCCTTCATCCCTTTCCTCCATTACCAGCTTGCTTGGTATTTTTATTTATTTTACTACAAAACAAGACCCTATCCCTTGATTTTACAAAATTGTTTCCGGGGTAATTTCTTACGTACACAGTGCAAGGTCCAGGATGCAGACTGGACTTCGGTCTTGCCGAGATTGCGACATCCGCCCGGTTTCATATTCCTCGGCAATCGTTATACTGAAGACGGCATTACGATATGTACAATGAAAGAGAGGATCAATAGATGCAGCCTGCGGAAGCCACACATTTAAAGAGATTCATTCAATGGGCCTGGATGGGCTGGGAGCAATGGTTCGACCGTTTCAGCAGGGCCCGCTCTCTTTATTCCGGACACTACGGCATATGTAAAATGTTTGTGATCAAATATCGTGGGCCGAGCATCGCTTGTGAAGATGGAACCCTAATCCGTACGGGCGATTGGATCGGGGAACTCCATCTGGACAACCGGTTCATTCTGGATATGCTGCGTACCCATGATGCCAACCAGGTCGCACTACGGGTCGCCCGGCTGACACGCAGTTCGATGCGCCAAATCAGCGATGAGGTAAAGAACCTCCCCCAACTCAGCCAGGTAAAAGCGCTGCAAGGAATCACCTTGCTGCACAGAGGTATTACCCACGGATTAGGTTTTGAAACGCATTCTCTTAAACAAGGAACCTTGCGATCGTTAACCACCTCTTACTTGCGGTTGCTGCTGACGGTTTTCCACCCACGAAACGGAGCCCGCATCGGCCCTCATGCCGAGAAATTGATCCCTCTGCGGTTAGTAATGAGCCGGGAAGCTTTAATCGGACGATTCTCCCAATCCAAGACGGCATAAGAAAGACGTGCATCGATGCAGCTTCAAAGTAAAGACAGCCTATGGATTGCGTAAGTTTAAAATGTCAATTTTTGTCGCTAATTGTTCCATGAGGAACATTTTTGTCGAATTATGCAATAAAAATGAAGTTCTGTAAACCATTCGAACTATTCCGGCATTCTGTAAATGTAGATTTTGGTCCGGTACATATCCCTGCAACTGATCACCCGGTCAGGAGTCCAGCCGGGAAGCGCGAAGCAAATACTGATCACAAAGGCACCCGGGGCCAGTCTCTCGCAAAAAAGCGGACCCAGCCGCTTCATCGCCCCGGGATATAAATAACAGAGGACGACATCCGCCTCTTCAAAGGAATACTCATATAAATCCCTTTTAACAAAAACGACGTTCCGGTGGGACCGCCACCCTGCAATCAGGCGGGAAACCATAAACGGTATGGGCGAATTCTCGATGCCTATGATACGCCAGGCGAGATTGGAACGCGAGGCTTGCAAAGCAAGCGTCCCCCAGCCGGACCCGGCCTCGACAATCGTGGTAATGCCGCCCAGCTTGCCGAGCTCGGCAATCGCTGCGCGTCGTACCGGAGCCGAAGTGGGCATAGGCGAGATCCCGTTCCTCCAACTGAAGAACACGATCGATAGTGCAGCCAGTAAAGCTACTATTAGAAGAAGGACCGACAGCAAGGTTTGGACGGAGATCGTCATGGTGTTATAGCCCCTTTGATATCACTTGAGGCGAGCACGAGACTGCTGCTTGGCGCCACGACTTCATTGTAACCGGATTTTGAAAAGGATGACAATGGTGGTCGGCGGGAGGCGTTTTTTTGATAATATCTGCAAAAGTTATATGGCTTCCTCCCCGATAATTGTGTTACGATTTCCCTTGTGTTCGGCAGGATGCGGCGAAAGCCCCGATACCGACCAAAAATTTACCCGCTTTACGGAGGACACATGGCAAATCTACAACCTGATCAGGCTAAAACCAAACGCAGTATAAAGGTTCTATTTCCGATGCTTACCGTTTTTATCGGCTTTTTTATCTTCGGATTTTCCGAAAATGTAAAGGGCCCTGCAATTCCGCGCATCCAGACCGATTTCCATTTGGATGAAATGCAAGTCGGGACCCTATTGTCCCTGAATTCACTCGGCTACCTGCTGGCCTGCTCCTTTACAGCTTTTCTCGCACGCAAATGGGGTGTCAAATGGGTCAGCGTCGCGTCGTTCGGCCTGATGGCCTTCACGGGCGTACTGATGTTCTTTTCCAGCACCTACCCGGCTTTGTCCGGCTCTTATTTTCTTATGTACATCGGCAACGGGATGCTGGAGATCGCCCTCGCGATCCTGGCTGCACAAATTTTCGTGAAAAATATGGGGACGATGATGAACCTCGCCCATTTCTTCTACGGACTCAGCTCCATTGTCGCACCTATGCTTGCCACCGGTCTGATGACGCTGTCGATCGGCGGCCATACGCTGGATTGGAGAGGCATGTACCTGATTGTTCTGCTGCTCTCCCTTATTCCTATGATCCCTGCCCTACTCGGCCGTTTCCCGGTTAAAGACATGGCGGAAGAAGACCGGATTCCAATCAAATCGCTAATGCGGGACCCTGTAATCTGGTTGCTGGTGGTGGTTCTTTCATTCGGCGTTGTCTCCGAACTGGCAGTAGGCGGCTGGCTGGTTAACTTTTTGGAAAAAGCGTATCACTGGGACACCGGCGCGGCGTCCGGAATGCTGTCCATGTTCTTTCTGTGCTTTACTTTTGCTCGCCTCATCGCAGGCCCGATTACCGATAAAATCGGATATACGCTCTCCCTCATTCTATTTGCCGGATTTACCGGAATCTGTACCTTTGCCGCCATCCTGGCGGGCGAGCCGGGTGCGGCTCTGTTCGCTATTGCCGGTATCGGGATCGCCCCCTTATATCCGACCATCATGGCGCTGATCGCTGACCGTTACCGGGGAAATAGCGATACCGTGATCAGCTTTATTGTCACGTTGATGGGAGTGGGCAGCGTCATCGGCAACTATCTGATCGGCGCGATTACCGACGGGATCAAACAGCTCTTCATAACCGGCCAAGGACCAGAAGTCGGTTTACTGCGCGGCCTGCAGGCCGGGTATGCCTTCATCGGTCTGTGCGCGGTGATCTGCTCCTTAGGTAGCCTCATCCTGTATTTCTATTTAAAGAGACGCAAAGAACTGCTTTAAGTAAAAATTAATATTTATAAACAGGCATAAAAATAAAAGGAGTTTAAAAATATCCTGTCGAATTAGGAGAGGTATTTGACTATTTTCAAATCATACTTTTTGAAAGGAGGTTTTTTCTATGTGGTTTGGTATTTTACTCGTCTTGGCACTCTATGTTCTGTTTGCCGGCGCCTACTTCTCACTGGCTAAGAAAGCCGGCTTGGACGATATCGCCTGGTTTGCCTTCGTTCCGGTGCTGAACATCATTTTGCAACTGCGGCTGATCAAGCAAAGCGGCTGGTGGGTGTTGATGTTGCTCGTTCCCATCGCCAATTTCGTATTCCAGATCATCTGGCAGGTTAAATTGCTGAATGCTTTCGGGAAAAATGGCGCTCACGTTTTGTTCTATATTTTCCTGTCTCCGGTTTACGCGATTCAATGGCTCGTGTGGGGCTATTCCAGCGACACTACATACCGGCTTAACGATCCATTTCCGCCGAACACTTTCGCAGCCTAAGAGTCCCGGGGTTTACACAGGGCATACATATTTGCTGGCATAACATCTTTGCAGCGCAAAGGCCGGGTCCGTTCCCTGAACGGCCCGGTCTTTTGTTTCTCCTCAGAATGGATTCAAAACGTGAAAAAATACGTTCGGCGAAGCCATGCGGTAATAGTAGCTGCACCAGCCCGCTCCTTTGTGATTGAAGCGGTTGACCGAGCTGTACACCAGCCGCTCCTGCTCCAATTCCTCGATCACGTTAATACGGCCATCCACGTAATCAAGCAGCCTGGCGGTAGCCGTATCCAAGCGGTTCACGATACCGCCGTAGCGGATGTCGAGTACCTCCCAGCCGAACGGCTTGAACATGCGCAGCCACTGACTCCGGTGTGCAGCCCTAAGCTCCTTCACGGCTTCGGCGATGGCCGGCAGCACGTCCTCCGCGATCGATTTTAGTTCCGCGCAATCCCCTGCATCGTAAGCCCGCTTCAATTCGATACCGATCTCGCTTTTCCGCTTCAATACCGCGCACAGCTTCTCCGGCACCTCAAAGATGTAATCCAGTTCCGCGTCCTTAGTACGGCTGCTTCGGATGTCCTGTTCCAGCTTCGCATAATGGGCGGACATCTCCAGCCCTTCGATCTGTTTGTCGAAGAGACCCAGCAGCACGTCTTGGTACAGCAGGAATTTCGAAGGATTACTCTGCTTCCGGTTGTCCGGTTCCGCCCCCGGCGTCTCGTCCAGGTCCTTCAGCTTCAGGAACGTATCCGCCTCGATCCCGGTACAGAACTTTACGCGCTCCGCCACTTGCTCCCAAGCCGGTTGGCCCGCCGTATAGGCATACTCCGCATAAAACTGCAGGCCGAGTAGCGCCCCGAACGGGCTGCTCTCCATGCCGTCATCGCCCCACATCGTAGCGTATACTTCCTTGATGCCTTCCCGTTTGCAGACCTGGAGGGCGGCATCGGTCGCGTTCAGCGAAAGACCGTAATTGACGCCGAACGTATTGAACACCCACACCGCGCCCGCGAACACAAGATTGCAGCCGAGCGGCCGATGCTTGGCGATCAATTTTTCATAATCCTCCTGCTCCTGATGGGCATAATCCCAGTACACCATGTCGACATCCTTCGGGATACGGCGGGCCATCTCTTCCGGGATCGATGTCTCGGTATCATAATACTCGGCTCCGTCGGCCGAGGCGAGCTTGAGGAACATATCGCTCCACATCATCGGCTTGAGGCCGCGGCTACGCACGCATTCCAGCACCTTTTCCAGATGACCCGTCATAATATCGAACCGGCTTTGATAACCGTTCCGGTCCAAATATTTGCCCCGGCCCAGTTCCTCCGCCTCATCCATCCCGATGTGAATCTTGCGACTCCGAAACGGCGCGCTGGCCGCCTCCAGCATGTTCGCGATCAGCCGATCCACCGCTTCATCGCCGACCAGGAGCGCCCCTTTCGTATCTTTATATTTCGCCACCGGCTCCCATTTGAGGAATTCCTCCAGATGCGCCAGCGTCTGAATGCTCGGGAAAGCCTCGATGCCGAACTGATCCGCGTAATCGTCGATCTCCCTCAGCTCAGCCGGCGAATACCGGCCCCGCATGTATCCGAAGTATGGTTCTCCCTCAAGCTCGTAAGTATCTTCCATATAAAGCATGACCGAATTCAACCCCATCAGAGCCATTTTTCGCAGCATGAATTTGAAGCTGTCTACTGTCAACACGCCGTTGCGGGACAAATCAAACATCGGCCCGATCGTGTCGAACTGCTGCTCCTCCTTGATATGAAAAGCTCTACCGTTCCGTCCATACTGCACGAGCAGTCCTAGACCGCGATAAAACTGATGCTTTCGCTCATAACGTATGTACGCGGCTCCGTCCTCCAGCCCTACTTCCAATCCCCCGTTTGACAGTTCCACCTGCACCGATTGCCCGTCCGCGTCTTCGATGAACGACAGTTCCCTCGCCAACTCTCCGATTCCCGGCATGAGCCCCGCCTCTGCCACAATCCCGGTAAAATGCAGCTTCATTCGTCTTCCTCCCTTTGTCTAAAGCGTTTACAAAGATTGTACTCTCCCCCCTTAAATCTGGGTAGGGAAAAATTCCGCTTATTCGGGCGTAAATCTATCTATGGCTACCGTTACTCTCTGCTCCCTCAGCTACTGTTTGCTTGCTCAAGTACTGACATGTGCGTCTTAGTTACTCTTTACAGGGGTTAAGTTACCTTTGCTACTTCTGTACTGTTTCTATCTGCTCCCTCAGCTACTGTTTGGTGCGTCTAAGTTACTCTTTACAGGGGTTAAGTTACTTAAACTGCCTAGCGCAATATAAATTAACTGGATAACCTCCAGTAAATTTAGACACTCCGGCTCATTTGCAAAATTTAGCTGGAAAAACTACAGTTAATTCCGCGCAAAGAGCCCGATACCCGCTGAAACTCTGGAATTAGATGGAGGTTTTCCAGTTAAATTGTCGCGCATGCCCTCAAACCCAGGAATTAACTGTAGGTTTTACAGTTAATTTGGCCACCGCTGGGCCACCGTACCACAGATAATCCACCGCTGGGCCCCGCACGCCTCCGCAGGCCCATAGAAGGCCCAAAATGGCCCAGCCCACAAAAAAACTGCCCCGGAAATGTAATTTTCCAAGGCAGTCCAATGCCACGCGATTTCGCTAGCACGATTATGCCAGCCTTCGATGGCCGACTTTCGATGCCATACGGTTAAGATGGCGACTTTTCCATCCGTTTGATTTGTTTGCTTCTGAGCTGGCCGCAGGCGGCATCGATGTCCGTTCCGTGCTCCAGCCGGACGCTGACGCTGACGTTCTGCTTCTTGAGCTCGTCGTAAAAGCCCAGGATTGCATCCTGGTCGCTGCGTTGGTATTGGCTGTGCTCGTCGACGGGATTGTACGGGATCAAGTTTACGTTCACATACGGTCTGCGCTCGCCGATTAACTCGGCCAGTTCCAGCGCATGTTCGCGTTGGTCATTGACCTCCCGCAGCAAAATATACTCCAGCGTAATCCGCTGGTTCGTCTTGTCCAGATAGTAGTCGATGGCCCCCATCAGCTTCTCGATCGGAATGCCGCGGTTGATCATCATGATCCGCGTACGCAGCTCATTGTTCGGCGCGTGTAGCGATACAGCCAGATTGACGCGCAGATTGAGATCCGCGAACTCCCGGATCTTATCGGCCAGACCACTCGTCGATACGGTAATATGTCTAGGTCCGATCGCCAGACCCTTGGCGTCCATTACCGTCAGCAAGAAGTTCACGAGATGCGTGAAATTATCGAACGGCTCGCCGATGCCCATTACGACGATATGACTCACTAATTGCTCTTGCCCAGCTTCATCCAGGAACAATTGAACCTTCATAATCTGTTCGGTGATTTCGCCGGACGTCAAGTCCCGGCTCTTCTTCAGCAGCCCGCTCGCGCAGAAGCTACAGCCGATGTTGCAGCCTACTTGCGTCGTAACGCATACGGAAAGCCCGAATTTATGCCGCATTAATACCGTCTCAATCAGATTGCCGTCTTCCAGCTTAAACAAAAACTTGACGGTACCGTCGGCGGATTCCTGCTTCGTATGCACCGCCAGCGTTTGTATTGCAAAATGCTCCTTCAGCAAAGCCGCAACCTCCGGCTTCACTGTGCTCATGGCCTCAAACTCGGTCACCCGCTGGCGGTACAATCCGTCCCACACCTGCAAGGCCCGGGATTTCTTATGGCCGTGTTCTTCCAGCCAAGCTCCAAGCTGATCTAAGGTAAATCCATAAATGGATGGTTTATTCATGTGCCTGCCTCTTTCTTTTGAAAAACTATGAATTACTGCTCTCTCACGCAATCTGTTCTATTGTCCCAAATTTTTATTATGAACACAAGCAAGTATAGGATGCCAGATTATTGCTTAAAGGTTGGGATGTCGGTAAACTTTTATTCCGTCGTCAAAAGCACTATACTAGTCATAAATCTCGGTAGGAGCTGTATAAGCTTGATCTATAGCACATTCCTATCCACTCGAAAGGAGCTGTTCACGATGATCGTAGTAACGAACCGCATCAAAGTTAAGAAGGGTATGGCCGCAGCGATGGCCCCCCGGTTTACCGCTCCGGGTCCACTCGATACTTCCAAAGGCATCGTTAAAGTGGAGGTGTTGCTCACGCAGAATCTCGCGGATTACGATGAACTGAACGTCAACACTTACTGGGAGTCCATCGAGGACTTCACCGCGTGGAAAGACAGTGATGCTTTTAAAGCCGCCCACCAGCGCCCCGCGTCTGGATCAGGTCACTCGGACGGGGAAGCGAAGAAGGAATCTCCGATTCTGGGCAGTGAACTGTTTACGTATGAGGTCGCCGGAGTCAAAGAAATCGGTTAAGATCTATGCAAAAAGGCTGGCAGGAGTAAAACTCCCGTCAGCCTTTTCTTGTGAGGTATTGTACGGATAACTAGCCCGATTAATCGCGGCTCGCGATTTTGGCGAGCAGACGTAACATTTCGAGATACAGCCAAACCAGTGTGACCATTAAACCGAAGGCTCCGTACCATTCCATGTACTTAGGAGCTCCTTGCGCGGCTCCGCTCTCGATAAAGTCAAAATCAAGAACCAGGTTCAGCGCGGCCACAATAACGATTACTACCGAAATCCCGATGCCAAGAGGGGTAGCGTCATGAAGAAACGGCATTTGCAACCCAAACATCCGTAGGATGATGCTAATCAGATAGACCAGTGCGATCCCGCCGGTGGCAGCGACTACGCCCAGCTTGAAGTTCTCCGTCGCTTTAA
>DJTQ01000136.1 GCA_002439285.1 Paenibacillaceae bacterium UBA6304 | reverse complement strand
CGTGTTGATCACGAAGTGCGCTTCTCCATTACGGATGAGATCCAGAATGTTTGGTACGCCCTCGGTCAACTTATACACCGTGGTGACATGAATGCCCGCTTCAATTAAGGCCGCTGCCGTTCCTTCCGTCGCAATGATCTTGTAGCCCAGGTTGTAGAACCCGCGCAGCAATTCTACCGCTTCTTGCTTATCTTTATCGGCCACTGTAGCAATAATGGCTCCCGTGGACGGAATTTTCATTCCGGCCCCGATCAAGCCTTTATAAAGAGCCTTGGCATACTGCGGATCCCGACCCATGACCTCACCGGTCGATTTCATTTCCGGTCCGAGCGTCGGCTCGACGCGGCGGAGCTTCGCGAAGGAGAATACCGGTACTTTGACCGATACCTGTTCGCTCTCCGGCCACAATCCGTCTTCATAACCCAATTCCTTCAGCTTCGTGCCGAGGATGGCCTTTGTAGCCACATTGGCCATCGGAATATTCGTGACTTTGCTGAGGAAAGGAACCGTCCGCGAGGAACGCGGATTCACCTCGATCACATATACTTCGTTCTTGTAGATGACAAACTGAATGTTGACCAAGCCGACCGTTTTTAGCTCCTTGGCGATTTTTATGGTGATTTCGACAATTTTGTCCTTCAGATCAGCCGCAAGGTACTGAGGCGGATATACCGCGATCGAGTCGCCGGAGTGAACCCCTGCCCGTTCGACATGTTCCATAATGCCCGGAATGAGTACCGTTTCGCCGTCGCAGATCGCGTCCACTTCGACCTCTTTGCCAAGCATATAGCGGTCGATGAGCACCGGATGCTGCGGATTGATATTTACAGCTTCCTTCATGTATTTCAGAAGTTCTTCGTCGGAGTATACAATCTCCATCGCCCGTCCGCCAAGGACATAGGATGGACGTACCAGCACCGGATAACCGAGCGACTGCGCCGTTCCCACCGCTTCATCCACCGAAGTCACCGTGCTGCCCTTCGGCTGGGCGATATTCAGTCTGGAGAGGAGCGCTTCGAATTTCTTCCGATCCTCTGCCTCGTCGATGCTTTCGAGCGAAGTGCCGAGGATTCGTACTCCCGCAGCCTGAAGGGGCGCCGCCAGGTTAATGGCCGTTTGGCCGCCGAATTGAACGATAACGCCGACCGGGTTCTCCTGCTCGATGACGTTCATGACGTCTTCGAAGAAGAGCGGCTCAAAATACAGCCGGTCCGATGTGTTAAAGTCCGTTGAAACCGTCTCCGGGTTATTGTTGATAATTACGGCCTCGTATCCGGCCTTTTGAATCGCCCATACCGCATGCACGGTAGAGTAATCGAATTCGATACCCTGTCCGATCCGGATCGGACCGGAGCCGAGCACGACGATCTTCTCTTTGTCCGTATGGGTAACTTCGTTTTCCGTCTCATAGGTGGAGTAGTAGTACGGCGTTGAAGCTTCAAATTCCGCTGCGCAGGTATCTACCATTTTGTAGACAGGACGAAGTCCTCTTTCCTTACGGAACAGCGTGACGCTTTGCTCGGTCAAATGGGTGCCTGACGGCTGGCCGCCGGCACGCAATTCGGCAATCGCTCGGTCCGTAAATCCGAGTCGTTTAGCTTCATACAGCGTTTCATAAGTTAGCTCGGCTTCCGAAGCGATTTTGCGTTCGAATTGTACCAGACGCTCGATTTTATCCAGGAACCACCAGTCAATCTGCGTCAGATCCTGAATTTGTTGTAGACTGTAGCCGCGGCGGAAAGCTTCGGCCACCAGGAAGAGGCGCTCGTCGTCGGCCTTGATCAGACGCTGATCCAGCACTTCTTTATCGAGTTGGTCCGCTCCCTTCAAGTACAGGCGGTGCGTGCCGATTTCCAAGGAACGGACCGCTTTGTGGATCGACTCTTCAAAAGTCCGTCCAATCGCCATGACCTCGCCCGTTGCCTTCATTTGCGTGCCGAGCTTACGGTTGGCGCTTACGAATTTATCGAACGGCCAGCGTGGAATTTTGCTGACGATATAATCGAGCGTCGGCTCGAAGCAGGCGTAGGTTTGACCGGTAACCGGATTTACGATTTCATCCAGCGTATAACCCAGCGCAATTTTGGCCGCCATTTTTGCGATCGGATATCCTGTCGCTTTGGATGCCAGCGCCGAGGAGCGGCTGACCCGCGGGTTCACTTCGATGACATAGTACTGGAAGCTTTGCGGATCCAGCGCGAACTGCACGTTGCAGCCACCCTCGATATTCAAGGCACGAATAATCTTAAGCGAAGCGGAGCGCAGCATTTGGTATTCCCGGTCGGACAGCGTTTGGCTTGGAGCCACCACGATACTGTCTCCGGTATGTACGCCGACAGGATCAAAATTCTCCATGTTACAGACGACGATGCAGTTGTCATTCGCATCGCGCATCACTTCATATTCGACTTCCTTCATGCCGGCGATCGATTTCTCGATGAGGCATTGTCCGATCGGGCTGTAACGAATTCCCGAAGCGACGGTTTCTTTCAATTCTTCCACCGTGGCGCAAATGCCGCCACCGGTACCGCCGAGCGTGTAGGCCGGACGAACGATGACAGGGTAGCCGATCTCATCGGCGAAGCTAAGCGCTTCGTCTACCGTCGTAATGATCGCGCTCTCCGGTACCGGCTGTTCCAGTTCCCGCATCAGGTCGCGGAACAGGTCGCGGTCCTCCGCCTTTTCGATCGAAGTAAGTTGCGTTCCGAGCAGTCGCACATTTTCGCGCTCCAGGACACCGGCCCGGGCCAGTTCCACTGCCATATTGAGGCCCGTTTGTCCGCCGAGCGTCGGCAAAAGCCCATCCGGACGCTCCTGACGGATAATTTGCGTAACGAATTCAAGGGTAATCGGTTCGATATATACTTTGTCCGCCATATTGGTGTCGGTCATGATCGTTGCCGGGTTGCTGTTGATCAGCACCACTTCAACGCCTTCTTCTTTTAACGCTTGGCAGGCCTGGGTACCGGCATAGTCAAACTCTGCCGCCTGACCGATGACGATCGGACCTGAACCGATGACGAGAATTTTCTTGAGTTCTTTGTTGATCGGCATATTATAGCACTCCTTTCGCTTCGGCCATCAGTTCGGCTTGACGCGGCTTTTGCGGATTCAGCCGCTTATGTTCACGTATCATTTCAATAAAACGGTCAAACAAATAGCTGTTATCATAAGGTCCAGGGGACGCTTCGGGATGATACTGTACCGAGAACGCAGGGTATTTGGTATGTTTAACACCCTCGACTGTCTTATCATTATTGTTGATATGCGTGACCACCAGATCCGTTCTCGCAAGAGAGGCTTCGTTAACGGTGTACCCATGATTCTGGGACGTGATGTAGCAGCGGCCGGTTTCAAGCTCCTTCACCGGATGGTTGCCTCCGCGATGACCGAATTTCAACTTTTCGGTATCCGCTCCGCAAGCCAGCGACAGGAGTTGGTGCCCAAGGCAGATTCCGAAGATCGGGTATTCTCCAAGCAACTCGGAAATCATGTTCACCGCATAAGTCACATCTTTCGGGTCCCCAGGGCCGTTGGAGAGCTGTATGCCGTCCGGATGCAGACGACGGATTTCTTCTGCCGTTGTGTCATGAGGAACGATCACGACGTCGCAATCCCGCTTGTTCAATTCGCGAAGGATCCCGCTTTTCGCGCCGAAGTCGACGAGGACGATCCGCTCTTGGGAACCGGGGCTGCTGTATACATTAGGCGTTGAAGTCCGGGCAACTTGGTTACGGAGTTCATCTATGCTAGTCAATGCCATCATTTCCTGCAGTTCGGCCACCGATTTGGAGGAAGTCGTCAAAACCCCCTTCATCGTGCCATGCTGGCGAATAATCCGGGTCAGCATCCGTGTGTCAATGTCGGTAATTCCCGGGATGCCGTGT
>DJTQ01000146.1 GCA_002439285.1 Paenibacillaceae bacterium UBA6304 | reverse complement strand
CCAGCGCATGAGCGGGCTGAAACCGGCCCTTGTGATATTCGCCGAGTTGGAGGCCGGCCCGCGGGACTTTCAAGCCGGAGAGAGACTCCGCGTTCAGGGCCAGTCCCTCGCTGCGGGGCAGCAGGTATAGCGCTTCGCCGAACAAGATCGGCTCGCCGTCCGCGGCGAAGCCGGGAAGCTCGTCCGCGGCGAAATCGCGGAACGCGTCCCATGCGGCGACGGTGTCCCGGCCGCCGTCTTTGCCTCCCTGCCCCGGCCGCGTGCGGCCGCCTGGCCGCTCGGAGCGCTTCTTGCTGCCTCGCTGCGGCTGCGCCTGTAGCGGGGCCCCGGCGGCATCGTCCGCATCCCGTTCCAGCAGGGCGACATAATGGCCCTCGCCTTCCTGCAGATGCGGCCAAATCCGCTTCTCGGCGCTCAGCGTCATAAAGGGATATTCCGCCAGCAACCGGGCGATCGTATCCTCATTTTCGCGCCGATTGAAGGTGCAGGTAGAGTAGGCCAGCTTGCCGCCTGGCTTCAGCATGGCGACCGCGTCGCGGAGGATGTCCCATTGGCGCGCCGCGCACAACTCCACCGCGTCGGGCGACCATTCCGCGACGGCATCGGGATCTTTGCGGAACATGCCCTCTCCGGAGCAGGGGGCATCCAGCATGATCCGGTCGAACGTGAGCGGAAAGCGGGAGGAGAGCTCCGGTGGGGTAGCATTGGTCACCACGGCTCCCCGAATTCCCATGCGCTCCACGTTCTCGGCCAGAATCCTCGCGCGCTGAGGATGGATTTCATTGCTGATCAACAGGCCCGCTCCCTTCATCTTTGCGGCGATCTGCGTCGTTTTCCCGCCGGGGGCCGCTGCCAGGTCCAGTACGGTTTCGCCGGGCTGCGGATTTAACAGCTCGACGGCCGACATCGCCGAGGGCTCCTGAATATAATATAGTCCGGCCGCATGATACGGGTGTTTGCCCGGACGTTTATCATCCTCATAATAATAGCCGGAATCGCACCATGGCACAGGGCGAAGCCCGAACAGCTCCGAAATCTCCCCGGCTGCGGCCGAGTCCAAGTTCAGTTTCAAGGTATTAAGGCGAAGCCCGTAGGTGCGCCGAGTATCGTAGCTGCGGAAGAATGATTCTGCTTCAGCTTCCCCCAGCATGGCTGAAATCTGATTGCGGAATGACTCAGGAAGGGATGGCTTGGTCATCGGTGATATGCTCCTTTTTACAAGAAATGTTACTTTCGCAGTTTATCATAACCTTTTTTATTCTTAAAAGGGGAATGGATGTTCCGTTCGGCGTATGGCATAATGGAGAAGCAAGCGGTTCATCCGCAAATTAGAAAGAGAAGAGCAAAGGAGAACCCTTATGAAACTGCTGCAAGCGTTGTTTTTTCCTCCGGAACAGCCGGGGGGCGTATCGTCGATGATCCCTTATTTGCAGGAGCGGTTCAATCCCCCCCATTGGGAGATGGAGCTGTTCTCGTTACCGAAGCGGATTCGCTCCAAAGGCAGCGGCCCCGTGGAATTTCAAACATTCGATTGGCATGAATTCGAAGCAAGTCCGATCGTGCAAAAATATGTGCAAACGTACCGGGACTATCTCTGGTGGACGAGGCTGAGGCTACAGCGACCTTTCGATCTGATCCATGCCCATCACCCGATCGCGGGTCTGGCGATGAAAGAGGCTTTTCCGGATACGCCGGTGATCCAGAGCATCCATTCCAGCTATGAGCGGGAATTGATTCTGAACGGACGGATTCGAGAGAACGGTCCTGAACACCGGTTTCTTACTGCCCTATATAAAGAGATGGAACACAAAACCGACCGGATGTACACAGTCTCCCGTTCTTTTCGCGATTATTTAAGTCCGTATGTGGTACATCCCGAAAATATCGGTATTATTCCAAACGGTTTCGACGAGAAACGGTTCAAACCGGTGCCGCATGAGAACGAAGTTGCGCAACTGGTTACTGTGTGCCGCCTCGTTCCGGCCAAAGGGCTCGATATTCTGCTGAAAGCTTGCGCCGAGCTCAAGTCGCGCGGGCTGAATTACGTCCTGCATATTATCGGCGATGGCCCGATCCGCAAGGAACTGGAAGAGCTGGCTCAACGGCTCGGCATTTATGATGAGACGATTTTTTACGGATATACGCTGCATCCTGAGGAATTCATGCCCTTTTTCGATATTTTCGTATTACCTTCCCGCGCGGAGGCGTTCGGATCGGTGTTTGCGGAGGCCGCGCTTTGTTCGCTGGCGCTCGTTGGCTCGGAGGTCGGCGGGATCGCGGAACAAATCAAGGACGGTTCGAACGGACTGCTTGTTCCGCCTGAAGATCATGTCCGGCTGGCAGACGCTTTAGAGAAGGTTATTGTAGATCCCGCTTATCGTTATGAATTGGCCCGGTCCGGGTCGGATTATGCCAAAAACCATTATTCCCTGAATCGCGTTGTTCACGAGTTAAAGAAACTGTATTTGCAATTTGACCGATGAGAGAGTGAATTTCTATGCCAGCATTTCGATTTATCCATGCGGCCGATCTGCATCTGGACACCCCGTTTACGGGTATGTCCGGGCTGCCGGACCGGCTTCGCCGCCATCTTCGGGAGTCCACCTTCGCCGCGCTCGGCGATCTGGTGGATCTTGCCGTGTCTGAAGCGGTGGATTTCCTTGTCGTCAGCGGTGATGTTTATG
>DJTQ01000143.1 GCA_002439285.1 Paenibacillaceae bacterium UBA6304 | reverse complement strand
GGATTATTCCCGGTGAAGGAGAGCCATGGGACGAACTCTATGCCGGGGACGACTATTTGTTCTCGCAGGACTATTCCGTAACGCCGCTTCCGCGGACGCTTGATATTAAGCCCGAGTGGAGAAACCAGGGTACCCTTGGCTTTACCTATTTACTCGGCGCGGGAAAAGATACACTGCTCATCAAAGGGGATGACGGGGGCTTCAGCGGCATGCATTATGCTTCCTCCGTGTATGCCGTCGGCCGTTCGTACGGAGAGACGCGTTGGCAAGTGGATGCGGGTTTCGGCGTTCTAAGCGCGGTGCCGGAATCCTCCGGCGAGTATGCGTATGTCTTTACTTCTTATAATTCTGACGAACAGAAATATGTCAATCAGGTCCGGCGCATCCGGATGTCCGACGGTAAAACAATGTGGGAGCGTAGATTCGGCGACAAGTTCCAAATGGGGATGTGGACGGCAAAGAAATCGGTTCTATTAGTGACCCGGAAGGATACGGGCGAGGAAGACGGCTCCGTTCCCCCGGTATTAAGCGTGCTCGACAGCGAGACCGGCAAGGAGCGTTGGCAGAGGAACGTTGGCGGGGATGCCCAGATCCTGAATCAAGGTGCAGATGACCCCTATGTACTGATTCGCGATAAAAGCAAGGTTGAAGCTCTTGATCTCATGACAGGTGAACGGGCATGGCAACTTCTTTCCGATGGCTATCGATTGGATGATCCCAGTTTCGAGCCTTATTTTGCGGGCGGACCTCAAATCGATCCATTCGCGGGTCCCGATTCCGAGAAGCGCTGGATTCTAGTCGGCGATGCATGGCAGTTGCTGGAGTTGAAAACGGGTACATCCCTTGGCGAGTACAAATCATCACCCGGAGAGCGATTCGAAGTGCTGAATGAACAGTACTTGCTTGTTCAGCATCCACTCGACAACAGTGATTATTGGAGTGCGGCGCAGTTCGAGACAAGGCTGTACGATGTGGCAGCGAAGAAGACGAAGCTTACGATTCCGGGAAAAGGCTCCAAAGGTGCGATCCATGACGGGACCCTTTATCTTGCCGTAGACGGAATACCAGCTGCCATAGATACGAATACGGGGACTTTCCTTTGGCGCATGTCCACTACTGCGGCGGAAGACGTGGATTTGTCGCGTTATGCGGCCGGAAGCTTTGCGGTGCTGGATCAGATCCTGCTGTTTCCTTATGGCTCGGACTTGCTGATTCTCGACAAGCAGTCCGGCTCTATACTCGGGAGACTCCGGGACGCAAGGGCGGGATATGCCGAACTGCGTGAACTGGACCATCGGAACGGGGCCTTAAACCGGCATGGAGATGAGCTCTATGTCGGCACGGCGAACGGAGGATTTGTTAAATACGATATTGCTGCATTTACCGCTATGATACAATGATTTTAAATTCTGGACGGAATTCGGTGGGGGAAGTTATGGATGTGAAGCGAAAACAAGAATCGTAGTCACCGCTTCCGCCAGAAATTTAACGGCGGAATAACAAGCTCTGATAACTGATACTTGATATGACTGAAATGCCTGAGCCTTCATTCGCCATGCCGGCGGTTTCTCGTTCTCGGAAATCTCCAGCATGCCGAATGGGGCTATTTCCTTTGCACCAGTAATCCAGTGAAATGGTTTAAACAAAGCGCGATGTAAGCGCTTCAAAAAGTGCTTGTTATTTAAAATCAGGTTTGCTATACTGCATTTGAAAAGCTTTTCAGAGAAGGAAGTCGACAGAATGAAACCAACGATTCGGGATGTTGCTAAGTTAGCGGGAGTCTCAATCAGCACGGTATCCCGTGTAATGAACGCGCCGGAGACCGTAGTGGAGAGCAAGCGTCTGAAGGTGCTGGATGCGATTGAGGAGCTGAAGTATCAGCCGAATTCTTTTGCGCGGGGCCTGATTTATCGAAAGTCATATACGCTCGGCTTGCTCGTTCCGGACATTGAAAACATGTATTATGCCGGTATGATTCGGGGGATGCAGGATGCCTGCATCAAGCTCGGATACAGCCTCATGATCTGTAACACGGATCGGGACCCGGAGCGGTTGTTGTCTTACATCGATGCTTTTCATGAAAAGCAGGTTGATGGCATTGTATTCGCCAGTGATATGCTGTTTCCCGAATACTACGACAAGCTGGTGGGCTGCCGGATTCCGTTCGTGATGGTCTCGTCGCATTGTGATGAGTACGACATTCCCAGCGTCGAGGTGGACGACGAAGCCGCCGCCTACGATGCGGTCAAGTTTTTGATCGAGCTGGGTCACAAGCAGATCGGAATGATCGGCTTCAACCATGCGAATTCGATTTCGGGACCGCCGCGTATGGAAGGGTTCGCCAGAGCGCTTAAGGAATGCGGCCTGGAGCAAAACCTTGAGAAGGTTAAGTATGCGAGTCACCGGTTTGAACATGCTTATGAAGCGTCCCACGAACTTTTTTCAGAGTATCCGGATACCACCGCCGTGTTCTGCGTCGCCGATGAATTTGCTATGGGCACGATTTCTTACTTGAAGGACCGCAACGTATTGGTACCCGGGCAAGTGTCCGTTGTCGGATTCGATAATATCCGCATGGCCGGCATGTTCATTCCAAAGCTAACGACGATTGCTCAACCGATTTACGAATTGGGCTACCGATCCGCGGAACAGTTGCATGAACTGGTTACGACGGGAAGCGTGAAAGTCACCAGAGAGAAGATGAAGCATAAGCTGATCGTAAGGGAATCCACCAGAGAAAGATGAGCGGGGCTCATCTCTTTTCCGGAGAGTTTGAAAAGCTTTTCACAAAGATGCTGGGATTATGCACTATGCCAGTGGAACTGCGGAGAAGCTTCTGGAATAAACCGTTTTGTAAACGCATACATAGTATGTGGAGACATAGTAAAAGTAGAAGAAATAACTAGCACTTAACTGCCTTTTGTGGAATAAATACGCCTGTTTTGCGATTTGAAAAGCTTTGCAAACCTTCAAGGAGGTGATTCGCTCTAGCATTGCCGGACACCAAGACCCTCAGAGGAAGACTGTTAAGTTTGAACTGCTTCTAAAAAATCAAAGGGGATGTTGAAAAGATGAAAAAGACTTCTGGACGCAAATGGTCACTGTTGCTCGCACTTTGTCTTTCATTCACGATGGTGCTCAGCGCATGCGGTGGCGGAAACAATACCGGGAATAGCGAACCGACTGCTCCTCCTGCTCCGAGTAACAACGAGGCTTCGGGCAATAATCAGGGCGGGACGAATAACGGTGGAGACGAGGGTGGATCCCCGCTGGATTTGGCAATGAAGGGCGAATATAAAGGAACCAAGGTCACCATGTTCGGTCCGTTTGTGGATGCCGACCAGGTGAAGTTCGAAAATAGCATTAAAGAATTTGAAGAGAAAACAGGCATCGATATTCAATATGAAGGCTCCAAGGAGTTTGAAGCTACGATTAACATCCGCGTTGACGGCGGCAACGCTCCTGATATCGCGGACTTCCCGCAGCCGGGGTTGCTCGCTTCGATTGCCAAGACCGGCAAAGTTATCGATCTGAACACTTTTATGGATCAGGAGAAATTGAAAGCTAACTATAATCAAAGCTGGCTGGATATGGGGACCATGGACGGCAAAGATGGCAAAATCATGGCCGGCATTTGGAACCGCAGCAACGCCAAGAGCTTGGTATGGTATCCGAAAAAGCAATTTGAGGAAGCCGGTTATGAAGTTCCCGAAACCTGGGATGAATTGATGGCGCTGACAGAACAGATTGCCAAGGACGGAGACGCGGCCTGGAATATCGGCATTGAAAGCGGTGCGGCTACGGGCTGGCCTGCTACCGACTGGGTGGAAGATATTATGCTCCGTACCACGTCACCTGAAAACTACGATAAATGGGTAAAAGGGGAGCTTCCGTTCACCTCTCCTGAAGTGAAGCATGCAATAGAAGTGATGTCCGAGATCTGGATGAACAAGGACTATGTATACGGCGGTACCAAATCGATCGTAACGACTGCCTTCGGCGACGCTCCGGCACCGATGTTCGATAATCCGCCGAAATCCTGGTTCCACCGTCAAGGTAACTTTATCACCAGCTTCTTCCCGGAAACGGCCAAAGTAGACGTGGACTATGATTGGTTCTACCTGCCGCCGATCGATGAGCAGTACGGCAAACCGGTGCTCGTGGCGGGCGACATTTATGCGATGTTCAACGACCGTCCTGAAGTTCGTGCGGTCATAGAATTCTTCACGACCGGCGAATCGATCAAGACCTGGGTACAATCCGGCGGCGTGATCGCACCGATGAATGACGCATCGCTGGACTGGTACAGCTCCGAATCCGACCGTCGTATGGCGAAGCTCGTGCAGGAAGCTTCCACGCTGCGCTTTGACGGATCGGACCTGATGCCGGGCCAAGTCGGCGCAGGAACGTTCTGGAAAGGCATGACCGACTACGTGAGCGGAACGGCGACTTTGGATAAGGCGCTGGAACAGATCCAGGCGGGCTGGAACAACTAACTTTCGCGCGCGAGGGTGTTCGTTAGTTGGTCACGGCAAGGGGCGGTCTCGACCGGCGGTTGAAATCGATTGGCGGGGGGGGCCCGTTGCGGGCTGCCCCCGTCGCGGGCTGCCCCCCCTGGGGTTTGGGCCCCGCCGGGAGG
>DJTQ01000241.1 GCA_002439285.1 Paenibacillaceae bacterium UBA6304 | reverse complement strand
CCCGCGGGAGCATCTTGCGTTGAACAAACCAGAGGAGTCCGGTCAGGATGATGCCGCCAGCCAGGCCAAGAGCCATTTCCTGAAATGTCCGGCCCATGAAGATGCTGACCAGGGCGATCAGAATAGAGGCTAGCCGTTCATTGCGCATGGATTTCCGTACGGTTGCCGCAGCTTTTTCACGTAGAGGAAGAAGGGCGGGCTTTCCGCAAACCGCACAATTCTCTTCACGCAAAATCGTATACCGGTGGCAATTTTTGCATACTCTTAACTTTTCATAGACATATTTCGTTCTTATAGAGGGCTTAATTTGCACAGGAATTTTATTGTCCATGGTTATCACTTTCCCGGTTTATTTGAAGTACCAGTCTGCGGTCAAGCTCATCCGGCGTAATATCATCTCTATTGCGGCGCCAATATATGATTGTCTTTGCAATGACAAATAGAAACAAAATAGCCAGGCAAACGTAAGTAATCATATACAGTTCTCCTTTTTTCATGAGCTACAAGGCCCTTAGTACCTATAAGTGCGTGTTCAACCTCTAAATTAATTGAACTTTACAGGCGTTAATTATATCATATTGGCATAGCAATGGCAGATCTTAGGGGGAGATTTGTCAAAGGATGCAGCGGCACTAATATAACGATTTTCAGTAAAGGAGTACTACACATGTTCCATAAAAAAATAAAAGCTCGCAGTTTGCTGATCGCATTCTCACTAATGCTGTTTCTCGTTAGCTTCCGTTTGCCGGGGGCTTATGCCGCCGGACAGACCTCGCAGATCGATGCCGTGCTTGTTGTAGATGTCAGCAACTCCATGAATACGAGCGATACTCATAAAATAGGCAATGAAGGCATGAAGATGTTTATCGATATGCTGTCGGTTAATGGCGACAGGGTGGGTATTGTCGCTTACACCGACAAAATCCAAAGAGAAAAGGCCCTGCTGGAAATCAAGTCTCCAAGCGATAAAGAGGATTTGAAGCAATTTATCGACGGACTGGACAGAGGGCCTTATACGGATATTGCGGTCGGCGTGGAAGAAGCGATCAAAGTGCTTCAGAACGGGGCAGACCCGAACCACGAACCGATGATCGTCGTTCTTGCCGACGGGAATAACGATTTTAATAAGACCTCGGGCAGAACGCAGAATCAATCCGATCAGGAATTAAATGCCGCGGTGGAATCGGCCAAGCAAGCGGGAATTCCGATCTACACGATCGGGCTGAACGCCGACGGCAAATTAAATAAGGAGGCTTTGGCTGAACTGTCCGACAAGACCGCGGCCAAATCCTTCTCCACCAATACGGCGGAGGATCTGCCGCAAATTTTGAGCGAAATCTTCGCCAGCCATCTGAAGTTGAAAATCGTGCCGATCCAGAGCATGACCGGAACCGGAAATTATCAAGAGGTGACTGTCAATGTTCCGAACGCCAACGTGCTGGAGGCGAACATTTCCATCATGTCGTCCAAGCCGGTGGAGACGCAGCTCGTCGACCCGTCCGGAAAGGAAGTAGCGATTCCGTCCGACGAGGTGGTGGTTACCAAATCCAAGAGCTACACCTTGCTCAAGCTGCTGTCTCCAAGCGAAGGGGATTGGAAGCTAAAGGTGAAAGGGACCTCGAAAGACAAGATCGATATTAACCTCGTGTTCAATTACGATCTGGAACTGACCATGGAGCCCTTGCCCTCCACGAGCTACAAGCCAGGAGATACAATCGCCATTTCCTCCTATCTGACTAGCAACGGACAGAAGCTGGCCAACGATGAAATGTATAAGAATATGGCCGCGGTCCTGAAGGTGACCGATCTCGATTCCGGAAAGACGGAAGAAATCAAATTGGACAATAAGGGCGACAAGTTTGAAGGAACGTACAAGATTCCCGCCAAACATGAATATGAATTGGTGGTGAAGGCGGAGGAGAAGAGCTTTTATCGCGAGACTCCGCCCGTCAAAATAACCGCCAAGCCCGCAGGATCCGCTGCGACTCCTCCGGCCTCCGCGCCAAGCGCCGGGGAAGAAAAGAAGCCGTTCCCACTGCTGCCCGTTATATTGGGTGTTGTGGCAGCTCTTGTTCTATTGATTGCGGGATATTTCATATTCCGGAAGATGAAGCAGAACAACCGCGGGTTTGTAGGGCAAATCGTCCTGGAAATCCGTGATGAGAATACAAACGAAAAGTCATACCCGCAGTACAAGAAATTAAACGCTTTTCGCGGCAGGTTTAATCTTCACCAGCTCTTGCAGTTGGCGCCTGAACTGAAAGAGACGGAAAGAATCGTCTTCACCCCCGGCAGCAATGACCGGATTATTATAACGAGCGGTACCGCCGGAACGATCGAGAAATCGGGGCGTGCCATCGACGCAAGCAAAGGCTATGAACTGAAGGGCGGGGACCGCATTACCCTCCCGCTGAACAGTGTGGACAAAACGATCTTTATCGAATATCTCGTGTAAGAGGTTGTTCTAAAAGCGAATAGGGGGAACACAAATGAAGCCCGTAGTAAGAGAACATATTCAACAGTTGGACGTTTCATTAGGCGGAGGTATCGTCAGCGATAAGATCCGGGTCGACACGATCGACAACCCGATGCTGATCATCGGGTTGGGCGGCACGGGGATCGATGCGCTGCTGCGATTGAAATACCAGATTAACCGGCGGTTCCGGCTGCCGGAGGATCCATTGTCCAAGAAGAAACGGGATAAGCCGGACAATGTGGAGTTTCTGGCGTTTGAGACGAATGAGCAGGACCGGACCAAGAAAT
>DJTQ01000201.1 GCA_002439285.1 Paenibacillaceae bacterium UBA6304 | reverse complement strand
ATCATCGCAACGATGCCTCTCTCATCGTCGACAAGCAGTAACCTCGCGCTCATTCCGTCACCTCTTCCTAACATTTCTCCTTTCTATTGTGGGCCAAGAATCTCAACATTTTCTCAAGAAATATCTCTTCGAACCGCCCGATTGAACATATTTACCAATTCTTTGCTGTAGCTGTGCGGGTCAACGCTACCCTTCAGCTTTCCATTGAAGGCATACTCGTCAATCGCGCCTTGAATTGCACTGGCCATAACCTGAACGTCAAACTCACCGAATTCCTTCTGCTCCTGCCCCATTCTCAAAATTTGTTGCAACTCGCTCTCCAATGGGTCCTCTTCATCATCATCCAATTTGTAATAAGGCACATCGTCGACCGTTCGGGCATGGAACACAATCTCAATTAATGCATAATTCGATGATGGCCGGCCGGCTTGATAAGCGATACTGGCTTCAATATAGGCCCGTAACTTATCATGCGGGCCAATTGTCGCGCTTGTTCGTTCCAATACATAGGTATTCATATCACTGACCAATTTTTTTAGTGTATCATCCATTAACTCATTCTTATCCCGAAAATGGTATGAAATCAAAGCAGTGCTGATCCCTGCCCTCTTGGCGATTTGGGCCATGCTCGCATGGATATATCCAATCTCATCCAATGTCTTAATGGTCGCATCGACGATTTGCAATCGCCTAGCCTCAGCAATAAAGGTCTGTTTCTCATCCATGTTCATGTCCTTCTTTCGGATTTCTCTTAATGGTATCATCTGATTTCACCGGTAATGGAATTTCCTCTTATCTCGTGGGAGACCAAGGATAACCGTGCTTCATAAAGGCATTGGCGATCTGGTCAGGCGTCGATTCATAGGGTTCACGGGCTAGCTCCAAACCCGTGTGATCAACTAAGACAAGTTGTTTGCCCTCAATAAACACCGATGCGATATCCCGCTTGTTAAAGCATGCGATGGTCTGCTTTATTTTTAACACTACTTCTTCGTCAGAGACCGTAATCACAAGGCTGTCCTTCATAGCCTCGGTTGTAAGCCAAGCCCCCGCCAGCAGACCTAAAAGTGCCATTACAATGACAGCCCACCTCTCTGGAATGGAAGCAATAAGCTCCAAAGGGCCTTGAAAAGGAACCCAAGGAAGGGATACGGCCCAATCCGCGATGGCGGGGACAAAGTATCCCAGGATAAGACCCAGGACAGGCGGTATTACCAACACTAATGCTCGTTCGGCTCGCGTCAATTGAATCATGGTAACCCTCTTATCGCTAATTTGCGGTTTAGACATGAGTAGTTGCAACTCCTTTTTCAAATTCATGGGATTAACTGGAGTAAGACGAGATTGCTATCTCATATCACTTTCATTTAAACGCATTTACTGATTATTTAATCAAATTATTGATCGATTGATCAAATTCTATATTAGATCAATTTTCCTGTCAACGGACGGATTGAAGAAAGCGACAAAAATTAAGGCCAACCCCAACAGTAGCAAGGTTGAACCTCTTGGTGGCCCTATCAATAGAATCTACTTCATAACCGACGGATTTGGCGGCAACGATCAAGGCATCCTCATCGATATCAAATCTCGGCTGGTAACGCCCCCTGCCTGTCCACCTTATCGTCAAAATCGCCCCCTTCAGGGACTCCATTTTTTATAGTAAGCCCGTCATACGTGTGATATACTGTTTTTTTGTATCGACTTTAAAGTCTATACAGGTTCGGAAAGTTGAAAATAACCCATTATGGGTATTCTTACTAAGGATGACGCTTTTAGCAGAACATCAGTTATCATCAAGGAGGAAGTCACAGCATGGCTGGTTTAGACAAACAAAAAATAGTGGAGAGCGTACCGCAACGAGGATTTTTCGGACATCCCAAAGGGTTGTTTACTCTGTTCTTCACAGAATTCTGGGAGCGCTTTTCCTACTATGGAATGAAAGCGATCCTGGTTTATTATATGTATTACGAATTGAGCCGTGGCGGACTCGGCATGGAGGAGGGCACCGCTCTCGCCATTATGTCCATCTATGGTTCTCTCGTCTACATGTCCGGGATTATTGGCGGTTGGCTAGCCGATCGGGTCTTCGGAGAGTCCAAATCCGTATTCTACGGCGGCATATTGATCATGCTGGGGCATATCGCCTTGGCGATCCCGGGAAGTATGTCCTTATTCTTTGCCTCCATGGTTCTGATCGTATTGGGGACAGGCTTGCTAAAGCCCAATGTATCCAGTATCGTAGGAGAACTTTACAGCGAACGTGATCAGCGCCGGGATGCAGGATTCAGCATATTCTACATGGGCATTAACCTGGGGTCCTTCCTCTCTCCGCTCATTGTAGGAAAAGTCGGTCTGGATTACAATTTTCACCTGGGCTTCGGCATCGCTGCCGTCGGTATGTTGCTGGGATTAATCATCTTTATGTATACCAAGAAAAACCTTGGCCTTGCAGGCACTTCCGTGCCCAATCCGTTATCACCAGCAGAACGGAAAAAGGTGTTCACTATCATCGCGATTGGCGCACTGCTTCTCGCAGCGATCATCGCGATTACCATTCCGTTGGGGTTATTAACGTTTGATTCGCTGATCGTGATCGTAGGTATTTTGGGAATTCTGATCCCAACCTTATATTTCATTGTCATGTACCGCAGCCCGCGCACCACAAACGTTGAACGCTCTAGACTTATTGCTTATATCCCGCTGTTTATCGCAGCGATTATGTTCTGGGCGATTCAAGAACAAGGGTCAACCATCCTGGCCAACTATGCGGATAAGCGGACACAGTTGGACTTTGCCGGCATTCATATTTCACCGGCCTGGTTTCAGTCTTTAAATCCTTTATTTATTATCTCTTTAGCCCCTGTATTTGCCTGGTTATGGATGAAGCTTGGCAAACGTCAGCCTTCAATTCCGAAGAAATTCGCCTTTGGCCTATTGTTCGCCGGATTATCCTTCCTGGTGATCCTCTTGCCGGCTTATTTTGGCGGCGAGGATTCCCTGGTGAATCCTTTATGGCTCGTTCTTAGCTATTTCATCGTGGTACTGGGGGAATTATGTCTGTCTCCGGTAGGTTTGTCGGCTACGACCAAACTGGCACCCGCCGCTTTCTCCGCTCAGACCATGAGCTTATGGTTCTTAGCCAGTGCGGCTGCCCAAGCGATTAATGCGCAAATTGTTAAATTCTACTCGCCTGCCACCGAAATGGCCTACTTTGGCGTCATTGGAGGAGCAGCCATCCTCCTTAGTATCCTGCTCTTCTT